>JASIBJ010000106.1 GCA_030045215.1 Streptosporangiaceae bacterium
TAGGAAATCCGCTGACCGACAATTCGCGGCGGGCGGACGCCTATCGGTTCCATGATGCGATTCACTTGGGATTCATGGCGGTGCTGGGCTGGTCGCCTACCATGCGGGCGGTGCTGCGGCTCAAGCGCAAATCCAGTCCGGACGCCGACGAATGTGAGGATGGGGCGCGCGCCGTCTTCGCTGAGGAAGGGCTGGCCGCAGTTCTGTCGCGGCTGGCTCCTGGCCGTACTGGGTTCCTGAGTCAGACGAGCATCGACGGTGATGTGATCGATGTCGCGAAGGCCGCGGCATCTGGCCTGGAAGCTGAAGTGATGCCGGGCTGGCTGTGGCAGGCCGCGATCCATCAGGGTTTCCGTGCCTTGCATCAGCTGAGCGAGAACGGCGGCGGGTATCTCGTGGCGGACCTCGACGCGCGCGACCTCACTTACCAGAAGGTACTGGCCGGATGAGGCTACTAGCAGGGCAGATCGGATTAGGCCATGCATCGCGATCCGATGAGGAGGCGTTCCGAATGCAGGATGAAGACTATGCCAAACTGCTGGAGGACACAGAATCCCAGATTCTCGGCGGCGGTGGCCTCGTTGGCGTGCTTGGTTTGACGCCAGTCACGCTCCGGCTTCTGGCATCGCTTGGGTCTGTCGGGCTGAGCCGGGCGGTCGAGGCCGTCTATGCGTCGGCAGAAGAGGGTTCTACTGCTGCCCCGGCTCTTTCAGCGCCAGTACGGCCCCTCCAAGCGCTCCGCGACGCGAAGAGCGGAGTACTGGTGGTCGCAGCCGACGCTGAGAAAGAAGACCTTCTGCAGGCGGCCCTGCCCTTCATTTCCGGGACACCGAAAGTGATCGTCGCAGGCTACGGACACCTTGCGTTCCGGGATGGGTTGTTCCAAGAGGAGCAGGCCGAGCTTCTGGTGCCGTCGCTGGCAAACGGTTACTCCAACTCGCTCATCCACCTGTACCAGTGCCTGGTCAACGCTGCACGGCTCGAGCTCTCCGGGGTAGTTGCCGAGTTCGGCATTTTCAAGGGCGGGACGACCATGTTTCTGTCTCGAGTCATCGAACGGCTAGGCATGAATTGGCCGGTGATCGGATTCGACACCTTCGATGGCTTCCCGCCGCGTCGCTCGCCGCTTGACATGTACGACCACCCTGGCTGTGTGTTCACTGACGTGGCGGCCGTCCGGCGCTATCTTGACTGGCGGGATATCGAGATCGTCGCAGGGGATATCGCTGACACCGCTAGGCGGCTTGAAAGTGAGGACGTGGTGCTCAGCTTCATCGACACCGATAACTACACTCCGGCCAGAGCTGCCCTAAAGGTCGTGCGCGAGCGCACAGTGCCAGGCGGCGCTATCGTATTCGACCACTTCACTGGCACTAACAAGTTCCGGTACGCCCTCGGCGAGCGGATAGCTGCCCGTGCGCTCCTGGACGATCCTGGCTGGTTCCACTTGCACGGGACCGGCGTGTTTTATCGGCAGGCATCGTTGCAGTGCGGGGCGCAATGAAGCGCCCGCCCGTGCCGCGGCCGCGGATTTATGACCTGTACTGGTACTTCGCCTCAGAGCGCCAGCAGATATTCCAGCGACGCATCGCTAGCGAGCGCGGGCCCTGGACGGACGACCCGATTCTGAGCGAGTTCAAGTTCTGCAACGTCTTTCGCGCCGCCGACCGGGTGTCGCAGTACATGATCCGCGAAGTGTGTTACCAAGACGAGCCGTGTACACCAGAGGACCGTCTGTTCCAGGTCACCGCGTTCCGTACATTCAGCAAGACCGCCACCTGGCGCACTGTCCGCGACTTGCTCGGCCGCTTCCCGACGCTAGAGGACCTGGCCGACGGGTCGTTCACTGAAGCACTCGACCGGACTCGCGAGCGCAACGGCGGTCTCTATACAGGGGCCTTTATCCTGTGCGCCAGCGATGCCTATGGCCAGTCCGCCAAGCACCGTAACCACGTCGAGCTGTTCCGGCACATGTTCCTTCATGACCGGCTTGGCGCCAGGCTGCTCGACGCGGCGTCACTGCGCGAGGTCTACGAGCTGTTGCACCGCTACCCGTTGATGGGCGACTTCATGTCCTATCAGACGGCCATCGACCTGAACTATTCGGCGCTGATCAACTTCAGCGAGAACGACTTCACCCAGGCCGGGCCGGGTGCGCTGCGCGGGATCCGTAAGTGTTTCCAGGACCTTGGCGACTACAGTCCCGCCGATGTCGTGGCGTGGATGACAGAGCGGCAAGGCGCCGAGTTCGCCCGCCTTGGTCTGCCTTTCTCCGGGCTATGGGGGCGTCCTCTGCAGGCGATCGACTGCCAGGGACTGTTCTGCGAGACCGACAAGTACTGCCGCCAGGCCGCGCCCGAGCTGGCCAGCGCACGTAAGCGAATCAAAGCCCGGTTCGCTCCCGCGCCAGAGCCGATACAGATCTTCTTTCCGCCTAAGTGGGGCATAAATGAGAAGCTGCCCCTCTGGGCCGTTAGCGAGTGCGAGCTGGGCAGTGCGTTCGGTAGGCGTTGATGATCGCATCGCTGCGCTGGGCAACTTACACGAGCCGCGCTCGACTGTCAGTCTTATTTGGGCAAACCGACGACACTTCTGCAGCGTCGTGAACGCTCCGTAATTGCCGCTACGAGTTTGCCAGGAAGCTTACGGTCAAGTGCCCTCACGTCGTCTCCGTTAGCAGCCTCAGCAAATGCGTCGGGAGCCATGATCGTTAGCTTATCCAACATCGCCATGAGTCTATCGAGATCGACGCCAAGCTCCCTTGCCGCGGCTGGCCAGACGTTATGCCATAGATAGACGCGGTAGTCACCGCCAATCTTCATTGCGAAACGCAAGGCCTTCTCATTTTCACCGTATGGCAACGCGGAAGCAACGTCATATAGTGGTGCAAGGCGCACCTGATTTGCGGCTAATAGCAAGGAATAATTTTTGCCGTGGGCGTCGGTACCGCCTATGATCCAGTTCCAGATGAGAGCTTCAGCGAACCGATCGATGGAGGCGTCAGCAGCCCGCGGTGGCATAATGCGCCGTAGTAGTGCGGCAATTTCCCTAGGTCCTGGGCCGCCCTCGTTCTGGTACTTTTTCGTCGGAGGTATTCCAAGGGCTTGGCATAGATCCTCTTGATGGATGCGGAAGACCGTGCCGGCTTGGCTGACGCGATCGTACCGCGTGACCACCACTGCACTCTCATCGGAGAATTGTGCGACTCGGGTTCTGGCCGCGAGCAGGCCGCAGCGGCGCGCGGCGTCCAGGCAAATGTGTTCGTTTAGTTCATGGTTCTCAAGCCCTGAAATCGCAGGCTTGAGGATGTGAGTCGTTGGAATTGACCCGGATGGGACGCCCCATCTGTCTTCCTCGAAAAGTAGAGCCGTCTTGGCTTGTGCGCCTGCGAGGCTGAATTGCCCGGCAAACGTCCTTCCGAGCCAGGCCGTTGAATCCGCTCGAAGGTCACGCAATCGCTGAGCGACGTCCTTGTCGCTCAACCAGGTCACGTTTCCGGGACGTTCGAGAATCCGGTCAAGTTTCTCGGGTAGGGCAAAGCGCACCGCTCCTGCGCAGTCCTCGCCGATCGGAGATGAGAGCATCGAGAAAGGGGATGAAGCCGAGACCTGAAATTGCCGTGCCCATCGTTGCAGCACGGCGTCGTTGTCGGGAAGCAGGCCGGATAGCCATGGCGTGATGACGCGGTCTGGGTGCGACGCTACCTGTACGGGCATCGAGACGGAGATCGGCGTCGAGTCCGGGCGGTTTCTATAGATTTCGTGGTAATCAAAGCGCAGGCGGCCGCCGCGCAAGCGCGTCACGGCGCCTGCGATCTGGTCGTCGATGATGACGATGAGGGGCTCGTTCATTGGTTTCCGTACGCGGCGAGGAGCGTGTCGAGATCGTTTGGCTCGGCCTTGTCCTCGCGAACCTCAAGGCTGAGTTCGAGACTCAGGGCGTCAAGCAGTCGGATGATCCGGCCGAACTGCGCGGTGGGCTTCCCTGCCTCGACATCACTTAGCCAGGGGCGGGAGACCTCGGCTTGCCGAGCCAGGCCCTCCTGGCTGAGCCCCAGGCTGAGGCGGCGGCCTCGGACTGCAGCAGCCAAGTCTTGTGGCGAGGTGATCTTCACTGGAAACTCCTGTAA
>JASIBJ010000107.1 GCA_030045215.1 Streptosporangiaceae bacterium
GTACTCGGGCTCGGCGGCACGCGGGCGCAGCCCGATAGCCCGGCCGGCCGACGCGTAGGCCCGGCTGATCCGGTCTAGTCGCAGTTTGGCCGCCTGCTGCGCGCTGAGCAGCCCGATGAGCTGCGGGGCGGTCACTGCGACATAGAGGAGGCCGCCGACGGCAAAGCCGACGGCGAGCTGCAGCAGCGGCTGGGCGAACAGCGCCGCGGCCCGGACCGCCACAGTGGCCGCAGCGGCAGCCGCGATGATCGGCGGGAGGATGGCGGACAGCAGCGATCGCAGCCGGATATGCGTAATGCGCTTCAGCAGGAAGACGTAGCACGGCAGGACGATCGGCGTGATCACGACGACGTGTGCGGTAGCTGCGCCGTCAATCCCGTCGTGCTTGACGCCGATGGCCATCGCCGGCACCAGCGCGGCCAGCCAGATCAGCTGCACGACGAGCAGCGACCTGGACCGGCCGAGGCCGGAGACGATGTTGGAGAAGAGCATGCAGATAATGGAAATGCCGCCGTAGAGCGACAGGACGGTCAGCACCCCGGCCGCTGCGGCCCATTTAGCGCCGTAAATGCAGTGGACCAGCTGATGCGCGAATGCGATGCTCAGCGCGCAGATCGGCGCGACAACAACCGCGAGTGCCCTGGCGCCGCTGCTGATCGCGTTCCTGAGAGTCTTTGCATTATTCTTCATCCGCGATATGGCGGGCATCGAGACGCTGCTGATCATCGATCCGAGCAGCGTTACCGGCCACGATGCGATGTTGAACCCGAGGACGTACACGCCGAGGGCTGCGGGCCCCATCAGGTGGCCGACGAACGCGTAGTCGACGTTGAGCAGGACGTAGCCGACGAAGTTGGCCCCGCCCAGCGGGAGCCCGAATCGCCATAGCGTCCTCAGCGCACTGCGGGCCAGGCCTGGCCGGTACCGCCTCGACACCGACGAGTACTGGATGGCGCCGGCGACAACCTGGCCGGCGATCCGTGACCAGGCAAACGCCATCGCTCCGCTGCCAGACTCGGCCAGGATCAGCAGTACCACCGTGGACGGCACGAACGCCACCAGGTTCGACATGAACAGCTTGTTCTGCATGAAATCCCTGGACAGCTGCGCGTTCGGCACGGCGAAGACACCGCCAAGCACCGCCGATATCGCCATCACCCTGATCGGTCCCGCGGCTTCGGCTGAGCCGAGCGCCGTGGCTATTGGCAGCGCGAACTCCAGCAGCACCAGGGCCAGCATGCCCGCGGTCACGAGCGAGACGGTGACCATCGTCGGCGCCAGCAGGTCGAGGTCAAGGTCGGCTCTGACCAGACAGGACGCCACGCCGAGCTCGCCGAAGCTCAGCACGATCATGAGAGCGGTAAGGGCCACCGCAAAGACACCGAAGTCGTTGCGGTCCAGGATGTGCGCGACCACGGCAGTAGTCGCGATAGTGCCGAAACGCAGCGCGATCGTGCTAGCTACGCTCCAGACGGCACCGCGCCGCACATTGGAGGCCAGTTGCGCGGAGTGTTCGGCGGGCTGCCGCCCGTCATCTGATGCTGCGCCATCGGGCGGAGCAGTTGTGGCGGCCATCGGAAATTGGATTCCTATGCGGGCGTCAAATTGGCCACGACTTTAATTCCTCGTCCGCGCTATTCCGTCATGCCAGTAGTAAGTATTCGTTCGGCCGCTAAGGCCGTCGGGGTCACTGTGAATTATTGATCACGCACCCTCCCGGCGCAAGGCCGTGGTGCAACGACGTAACTCATGATTGCGCATTACGCGGCCCTCGGCTGGTATTCCGGCCGTGCCCGGCCGACGCACGGCCGGGCAATCCAGCGGGCCCGGACGCGGTCGCACGGTCGCGACCGGCCCGGGCCCATGGCACGGCAGGCTCAGCTGGACGTTATCAGCCGGTGGGCTCAGCCGAGGAAGCGCATCGGAAGCCAATGCTGATGCTCGAGTACGCAGGGTCGGATGCGAACCGCTCGCTGGTCCGCATCTGGTATCTGAAATTCATCCAGGAACCGCCGCGGATTACCCGGTAGCGGCCCGCCGCCCGTTCGTAGGTCTCGTGGTACCGCAGGGTCGGGTCGTACAGCTCGTACATGCTGCCGGTCCACTCCGAGACGTTCCCGGCCATGTCAGAGACCCCGAACGGAGAGTCGCTGGCCGGTGAGAACCGCCCGACCGGTGTCGTGCACAGCCTGGTCCCCTGCGTCTTCAGGTGGTTGCCCCACCATGCGTGCCAGGCCTTGAACTCCGTGATCGGCGAGCCGTACCAGTGCTCGGCGCAGTTGACGATGCGGAAGTCCCACTCGTCACCCCAGGGCCAGCACCGCCACTGCGGGCCGTGGGCCGCGTATTCCCACTCCGCCTCGGTCGGCAGCCGCTTCCCGGCCCAGGCCGCATACGCTGCGGCGTCGGCGTAGGCAACGTGCACGACCGGATGGTCGAGCCGGTCCTCGATCGTGTCATCAGGCGCGCCCGGATGACGCCAGCACACGCCGTCGACCTCGTCCCAGTACGTGCTGCCGTAGATCAGGCCGAAGCCGCGCTGCTCGGCCTCCGTCAGGTACCCGGTCGCCTCGCAGAACTGCAGGTAGTCACCGTTGGTCACCAGGTGCGCGTCGATCCAGAAGGCGTCGACGTCCGCATAATGCTGCGGGGCTTCGTCCTCGAACCACTCGCGCTTGTAGTGCTGGCTGGCTCCGACGTCGTCCAGGTGCTGCTCGGACGAGCCGAGCAGGACCTGACACGCCGGGATCTCGACCATGCCGTGTGCGGCCACCGGCGCGCCCGCGGGCGTCGCCGCCTCCTGCGCGGCTGGCATCTCTCCGGCTGCGGCCACCTCCGTTGCGGCGCTCACCCGCCTGCCACCGCCTGGATGACGGTCAGCGTCGCCGGCGACTCGATCGGGGTGTCTAGGCCCCCGAGCGTCCGGATGTCATCCTCGCCAAGATAGATGTTCACCCACGACGCCAGCCGGCCGTGACTGAACAGGCGCACGCCGAACTGCGGATAGTCGGCGGTCAGCCAGTCGAGCGCCGCCCGCACTGAGGACGCCTCGCACTGGAGCTTGGGCAGCTCGGTGGGCACTAGTGCGTTCCAGTTCGATGGAACGATGATCTGTACCGATCCGGCGCTCATTTCACGGCCACCTCAGTCGCTCGCATCGCCTCGATCGAGGCGGTGATTCCTTCCCTGACGGATGTCATCGGCCGCCAGCCGAGAACTGCTGCGGCCTTACTGATGTCCGGGCACCGCCCGGCCGAGTCGCCCACGACGGCGGGAACGACCTTGATCGTGCCTGATCCGGCGATGGACACCACGAGCTCGGCCAGCGCCCGCATCGAGATCTCCTCGTTAGATCCCAGGTTGATCGGACCAGGGTCGTCGGACTCCAGCATCGCGATGACGCCGGCTACGAAGTCCGTCACGTAGCACAGGCTCCGGGTCTGGTCTCCCCCGTGCAAGGTGAGCTCCTCGCCTGCGAGCGCCTTGGAGATGAACGCAGGTACCGCCCGGCGGTTGGTCTGTACGTCGGGACCGTAGATGTTGAAGGGCCGGATGATCCCGGTGTTGACGCCGTGGACGGCACGGTAGGCAGTGGTGGCCGCCTCCAGGAACCGGCGCGCCTCCTCGTACGCGGACCGCGGCCCTATCGGGTTCACGTTGCCCCAGTAATCCTCCGACTGGGGATGCACGGTCGCGTTGCCGTAGATGTCTCCGGAGGATGCGAGCACGATCCTGGCGTTGTGCGCCCGCGCAAGATCCAGGCAGTTGAACGTGCCGAGAGACGAGGCCCGCAGGCCCTCGAGCGGATTATTAGGGCCGATCTGGCCGGCCAGGTGCACGATGCCGGCCACTGGTTCAGCGATCGCGAACGGCTCGACGACATCGTGTTCGATCAGCGTGAACAGATCGCTCTCGAGCAGATCCGTGGCGACCGGGAGCTGCGCGGCGGACAGGTCGTCCAGCGCTGTCACCCGGCGGCCGGCGGCCAGCAGTGCCCGGCACAGGTGTGTGCCGATGAAGCCGACTCCACCAGTAACGAGCACGCATCCGTCTTTACGCAAAGCCGTGGCCCCCCTTCTCTTCGTGATCCATGGGAGTGGTCATACTCCGGCGATTCCGTAGTCATGGCGCCGCCGCGGCTCGCACGCCGCTAGCCGACGGCAAGGCTTCGTGCCAGACGCGCATCCGGAGATGTCGGGCCCGGCGGCAGCACCGTGCCCCGACCAAACGGATGAAACCGCCATCAGCCCCCCTCTAGCTACCTCATGCTCAGGCCAAGTCTCAGCCGATGAGAGTTGATCTGCTAAATGCCTGACCTGCAAATTCATAGCAGAACGCGGCCGATAAGGACTGCATTCCGGCCCCATCGCCCAGCCCGCCACGACCATTGTTTACTGCCAGATTTTCGATTCCCTTTAGCTTTGGCCGGCATTGCCGGCTATCCAGCGTCCAGGGCTGTAGTCCTCCGCCAATATCGCCTGAAGTTAGACGCTTAGACGTGATTACTGGTTGACGGCCGGCAGGTAGTTCTTGCCAGCCAGGGACCTGCTCTCAGCGTCGGCCGGCAGATGTGGAGATCGCATTGTTCGGGCCGGATACCGACCGCGCTAGCTGACGCCAGAGCCGGCTTCGCCGCGGCGGCGCAGCCACAGCGCCCCGGGCCCCTCGGTAGCCAGGTGCGCGGGAACAAGCTCGGGGTGGCAGCGCCACAGCCACGAGGAGAAGAAGAGGATCTCCCACTCGGCGTTTCCTGACAGGAACGCGTGGACCAGGTAGGCCTCAGTCCAGTCACGCCGCTCGCGCAACCACTCCGCCGGGTACTCGAACGGCCAGAACAGGTCGTGGACGTGCACGATCACGCCCGGATTGAGCAGCGGCAGGACATGCAGGAACAGCCACGCGACGTCCGAGCCGGCCTTGACCACATGCGTCGAGTCGATGAACAGGAAGTCGCCTGGCTCAAGCTGCTTGAACGCGGCCACCTCGACGTCCTGGACCGGCTGGCGGATGATGCTCACCCGGTCGCGATCTGCCGGGCCCAGCAGGCTGAGTAGCCGCTGTGGATATGGCTCGATGCAGGTGATCTTCAGGTCTGGCAGCCCGTCACCCTCGTCCGCAACGTCCAGTGCGACCGCGGTAGAAAATCCGGAGCCGACCTCGACGACGCGCCCGGGCCGGAACTGCCTGAGCATCGCCCGGTACACCGATGCGTCGCCCGACCCGTACATGGAGTTCTCAGCCTTGTACCGCGGGCCCGCAAGCGGCCGTGACATGTCGGGCGCGAGCTTGGCCGCGAGCTGCAGCTGTGCGGCCTCGGCCATGTCCACGCCGGGTGCGCCGCTCCACGTCAGCGCCCTGGCCACGTCGCCTTCGCTCGTTAGCGGCGAGTAGAAGTGACCGGGCATGACGTAGGGCGGCATGCTGACCGCGGCCCGGATCGCCCGCGCCGTGCGAACGCCGCGCAGCAGGAACCTGCGAGACACGAAACCTCCGATGTCGATGAGCTGGCACGGGCATTGGCCCGGCGGACCGGGTTGAGATGGTACTAGCCCGCCGGCCGCCGCTCCGGCCAGCCGTCACGCGTTGTACTGGTTCTGCGCCGCCACGAGCCCGCGAGTCAGCAACGTCTCGACGGCGTCGGCTGACCGGCCGAGGATCTCCGGCAGCTCCTTACGCTCAGCCGCGGAGAAGTTTCGCAGGACGAAGTCGGCGGCATCCATCCGGCCAGGTGGCCGGCCAATCCCGATCCTGACCCGATGATAGTCACGGGTGCCGAGCGCGGCAGTCACTGAGCGCAAGCCGTTGTGGCCATTATCCCCGCCGCCCAGCTTGAGCCGGATGGTGCCGAAGGGCAGGTCGAGCTCATCGTGCAGGACCAGGATCCGCTCAGGAGGAAGTTTGTAAAAAGCCCGCAGCGAGGCGACCGCGCCGCCGGACAGGTTCATGAAGCTCAGCGGCTTTGCGAGCGTCACCGGAACGCCGCGCAGTCGGCCGCTCGCCGCCATCGCCCTGGATCGATCGCGCTTGAACGTAGTTCCGATCTGGGTGGCCAGCAAGTCGGCGCACATGAAACCGACGTTGTGCCGGTTTCCTGCGTACTCCGGCCCCGGGTTGCCGAGGCCGACTATGAGCCAGCGATCGTCGGCTATGGTCTGCTCGTTGCCAGAACCCTGGGGGTGCGGCCGCAGCCAGCCGCGGGCAAGGTCAGCCAGCGTTCGCGGCGGTGTCACCGTTAGCCTGGCGGGCGGTCTCACCACCGGCAGCCTCAGCCGGTGGAGCCGCGCCCTCGGCTGCGGCGGCAGGCGCGGCCGCCTCGGCCTCAGCCTCGGCCTCGCCGATCTCCGCCTCGAGTTGCTCGGCGCTCGGCGCGGCGATGACGTGCAGTACCAGCGCGTCCGACTCCTCATCCAGGGACACGCCAGGCGGCAGCACGAGGTCGCGCGCGTGTACTGCGTCCCCAATGTCCATGCCCTCGACGTTGACCTCGATGCCGGGCGGGATATTGGTGGCCTCGGCCTCGACCGAGATCTGGATGAGCTGCTGGTCAAGCAGACCGCCAGGCACGATCTCGCCCGCGATCGTCACCGGCACATCCACGGTGACCTTCTGGCCCCGCCTGACGACCAGCAGGTCAACGTGCTCGACCCAGCCCTGGATCGCGTGTCGCTGGATGGCTTTCGGCAGCGCCAGCTGGGCTCCGCCGGGCAGGCCCTCGAGCCGGATCAGCACGTTCGGGGTCCGGAGCGCCATGAGCACCTCGTGACCGGGCAGGATCAGGTGCCTGGGCTTGGTGTGGTGCCCGTAGAGGACGGCAGGGACCTTGCCGTCTCGCCGAACGCGCCGGGCCGGGCCCTTGCCGAACTCCGTGCGCGGCGTCGCGTCGATACGTACCTCGGGCACTGTGGGGCTCCTTGAGATGACAGAAATCCTTGCGAAGTCTACACGGGGCCTCAGGCCTCATGGCCCGCAGGCGCACCTCGGCTGAGGCTCACGGGTGGCGGCCTTAGCTTTGGCCGTCGAACAGGCTGGTAACGGAGCCGTCGTTAAACACCTCGTTGATCGCCCGAGCGATCAACGGCGCGATCGACAGCACCGTGAGCTTGTCGAACCGGTTGTCGTTCGAGATCGGCAGTGTGTTGGTGACGATGACCTCGCTGACCCGCGAGTTCTTCAGCAGGTCGACCGCGGGCCCGGACAATACGGCGTGGGTCGCGGTGACGATGACCTGGGCGGCGCCCTGCTCGAACAGCGTGTCCGCGGCTTTCACGATGGTGTGGCCGGTGTCGATCATGTCGTCCACGACGATGCAGGTACGCCCCTCGACCTGGCCCACGACCTCGAGCACCTTGGCCTCGTTGGCGATGTCCGGGTCGCGGCGCTTGTGGATGATCGCCAGCGGGCAGCCGAGCCGGTCGGTCCACCGCTCACAGACGCGAACCCGGCCTGCGTCCGGCGCGACGACGGTCACCCGCGAGACGTCGAGCTTGTCTTGCAGGTAACCGGCCAGGATCGGCAGCGCGAACAGGTGGTCCACCGGCCCGTCGAAGAACCCCTGGATCTGGGCGGTGTGCAGGTCGACCGCCATCAGCCGGTGAGCCCCCGCGGTGAGGAACAGGTCGGCCATCAGGCGGGCCGAGATCGGCTCGCGACCCCGGCTCTTCTTGTCCTGCCTGGCATACCCGAAGAACGGCGCGACCACGGTGATCCTCTTAGCGGACGCCCGCTTCAGGGCATCGACCATGATCAGCTGCTCCATGATCCACTGGTTGATCGGGGAGGTGTGGCTCTGCAGCACGAACGCGTCCGACCCGCGCACCGACTCCAGGAACCGTACGAAGATCTCGCCGTTTGCGAAGTCGTAGGCCCTGGTGGGAGTGACCTCTATGCCCAGGCAGCCCGCGATTTCCTCGCCTAGCTCTGGATAGCCGCGGCCAGAAAACAGCATCAGCTTCCGCTCGCTGGCCACGGTCTTGCCCGTCACTTCAATTCTCCTCGCCCTGCCGGGCCGTGACCTGGGCCGTTAGGTGCGCGAACGGCCCGACCGTCGCACCAGGCATAATCTCCGTCGATTCGCAGACCGACTGGATGACCGTCGCGCCGGCGCCGACGGTCGTGTCGCGCAGCAGGGTGCCGGGGCCGACGCAGGCGCCGGCGCCGACGACAGTGCGACCTTCGAGCTGCGTACCCGGGCAGATCCGCGCCCCTGGCTCGAGCTTCACATCAACGTCGATCCACGTGGTGTTCGGATCCACGATCGTCACGCCCGCCGCCATCCATTCACCGACGAGGCGCTCGTTGAGCACGCGCCGGGTCCTGGCCAGCTGGGCCTGGTTGTTGACCCCCTGCACCTCGTCGAAGTCCTCGCATCGCGCCGAGCCGACCGGGTGGCCGTCGGCGCGCAGGATCGCCGGCACGGCCGTCAGGTACTCCTCTCCGGCCGCGTTGGCAGCCGGGACCCGCTTGATCGCGTCCGCGAGCAGGTTGCCGTCGAAGGCGAATATGCCGGAGCTGATCTCGGTGACCGCACGCTGCTCAGGGGTGGCGTCCCTGTCCTCGACAATGTCGACAACCCGGCCCGCTTGATCGCGGATGATCCGGCCGTAACCGGCTGGATCGGGCGCGATAGTGGTCAGCACAGTGACCGCCGACCCCGAGGCCTCGTGCTCGGCCGCGAGCTTGGCGAGACTCTGGCCGCGGAGCAGCGGGGTGTCGGAGAAGACGACAAGGACAGTCCCCGGTATCGCGCCGACCGCCTCGATCACCGTCCGCACGGCGTGCCCCGTGCCCCACGAGCCGTTGCGCTCCTGCACGACCAGCATCGCCTCGGAGCAGCGCTCAGCCGCGTACCGCGCCACCTGTCCGCGCAGATCGCTCACGACCAGGATGACCTGCCCGGCATCCAGCTCATCAACGGCGGCGATCACGTGGCCGAGCATCGCCCGCCCGCACACCTCGTTGAGCATCTTCGGGGTAGCTGTCCGCATCCTGGTGCCCTCGCCGGCCGCCAGGATGATGACGGCAGCAGGACCGCTCGAACTCACTCGACTCGGCTCCTCGATGTCGCTGCGGCAGCAGGGGACGTAGTCAAGATGTCACGCTCCCGACGTGCGCAGGATACCGTCCGGTTACTTATCCTCGCCCGACCTGGGCAGCCATTGACCGCCGGTGCCACACTTGCCCGTGATGGTGACGCGCGCCGGGATGCGCCGTCGGCCCGGAGATCAACAGCAGCCCAAGTCCTGCCGGGAAGCATGCCCTCAGCCGCCCGGTTATCCGGCGTACCTCCATTTTTACCCCCCGCGCCCGCGCCGCGCCGCGCGGGTTACCGAAGATGCGCGCCCGAGGATAGCGTTCATGCGATGGGAACGACGCGGTCCCGTCTGCCAGTCACCCGCTCCAGTGCGGTCACCCGGGCTGGCCGCTGCCCTTCAACGATCCGACCTCTGCGATGCCCAGCGTTGTCCAAGTACGCTCTGACCTCGGCCGATCCTGTTCTCGACTTTCGCCACGCCCGCTCGTCCCTGCCCGTGATCCAGGCCGCCGGGTCCGTCGACATCGTGACGCGCAGGGTCGGGATCAGAACCCCGGTAGGCTGTGCCACTGGGCGTTAGCCGTTCCCGGGTAGTCTAATTGGCAAGACATCGGACTTTGGCTCCGACGTTGAAGGTTCGAACCCTTCCCCGGGAGCAACGAGAAAATCTATTGTGAATTATCTGTCCAACTGCAATATCTCTTGAACCCGCGTCATGGCCGACACCCAGCCCTCGATCGACAGATAGAGGTGGGCGCTGCTGCTGACGGCGACGATCAAGCAGCCGTGGTAGTTCTCTCCGGTGTTCTTCCTGACGGTGTTCGGGTTGTGCCGTTTGAGGGTCGGCGGGCGGAACTGCTCAGCGGGAAGACCGGTCTGGTCTAGCCAGAATTGCTGCGCAGCCGCGACATCGGCGCTCTCGTGAATGTGGACCCGACAAATCAGGCGCTCATGAGCGACGCCTGACACAGCCAGGAACCTGAGGAAGAGCGCGATCAGATCCGGGTCGCTGTTGATGAACACGACCCGATTGTCCGGGCGCCGGTATGACTTGTTCTTGCTTCCCTCGCACCAGTACGCCATAGCACCGGCGATCAAGACTTCCCGATCGCTGCGCTCACCGATCTGCGCGGCAGCCTTGTCCCTGACTGCTTGCTGCCTGGCGGCGCGCACGGGCCGCTCCCTGGCCCAATAACTCGCCACTCCTTCGGCGTTCCGCTTGCGGCATTCCGCATAGCTGAGCCGACCTGGCCGCGGCAGGTCGCGCACCCAGAGTGAAACCGAACCTTTGGAGCCGCCGAGCTCAGCGGCTATCTCGTCGTAGGTCTGGCCGTTGGCTCGCAACTCGCGGGCCCTGGCGTGCAGCTCATCCTTTGCCCTTGGCCGACGCGTCCAGGGCGGAGGCGGAACACCGCGAAGAGCCTTGTCCAGCGTCTCGTTGTGGTAGACGCCGAGGATCTCCTTGATCTCGCGCCGCGACTTGCCTGCCAGCCGCAGCGCGATCGCGCGCTGTCGTAACTCCGGAAATGCTAGCTTCTGAGTCATACTCGAATTTTAGTGCGAGGCACTGACAATTGCGGCGCTAGCATCGCCAACGTGCTTCAATCTGCCGGGGTCGCCGTCTCGGCTCAGCAGCGCATGTGCAAAGTTGCCCTGGGTAGGAACTCAGCACTGACCGTCGGCCAAGGCCTGGGTGGGCACGACAGCCCCGGTCGCTTGCCGTATCGTCACGAGGTCGCCGGGAAAAGTTTGCCCGGCTGTTGTACAACCTACGGTCACGTAGGTTACGGTTACGTAAGCGTATTCTGCATGAGCCCTTGTCCATGGTCGTGCGGACCGTCACCCATCAGTCAAATCAGCACTGAGTGCCAGGCGAGGATCCGATGACCACAGTCCTTGACACCGCCAGCGAGTCCGGGCCCGCCGTCATCAAGGGCAGAGCCCCGCTCAGCGACCTAAGCGACGAGCCCAAGGGCAATCTGGAGAGAGTGCTTGTCGCCGTGTTCGTCGCGGTCCCGATGCTCGCCCTGCTCGCGGCGATCCCGGTAGCGTGGGGCTGGGGCCTCGGGTGGCACGACGTGATCATCGCCCTCGCCTTCTACTACTTCACGGGCCTCGGCATCAGCATCGGCTTCCATCGTTACTTCACCCATCGCTCGTTCAAGGCCAACCAGGGCCTGCGGATCGTGCTCGCGATCGCGGGATCGATGGCCATCGAGGGACCGATCCTGACCTGGGTCGCAGACCACCGGCGCCATCACAAGTACAGCGACCGCGAGGGTGATCCGCACTCGCCCTGGCGATTCGGCAACGACTGGCGCGCGCTGCTCAAGGGCCTCGCCTGGGCGCACATCGGCTGGATGTTCGATGGCAATCACACCTCGACGGAGAAGTTCTGCCCTGACCTGCTCGCCGACCGCAAGATCGCCGGGATCTCCAGGCGCTTTGCTCTGCTGACGGCGATCTCGCTGCTGGCTCCGGCGCTCATCGGCGGGCTGTGGTCGTGGTCCTGGCAGGGCGCGGTCACCGCGTTCTTCTGGGCCGCCCTCGTCCGGGTGGCATTCCTGCACCACGTGACCTGGTCGATCAACTCGATCTGCCACACGTTCGGCAAGGAGGAGTTCGAGGTTAGGGACAAGTCACGAAATGTCAATTGGCTGGCAATTCTTTCGTTCGGCGAATCGTGGCACAACCTCCATCACGCCGACCCGACGTGCGCCAGGCACGGAGCGTTGCGTGGTCAGATCGACATAGCGGCCCGGCTGATCTGGCTCTTTGAGAAGGCCGGATGGGTCTACGACGTCCGTTGGCCGGAGGAGGCCAAGCTGAGCGGCAAGCAGACCAGCAGCCGCCGGCTGGGCGCGATGACCCGCCGGGCCAGCCTCGCGCCGGTTGGCCGACCAGAAGCCTGACCGACAGAATGGAGAAGTGACAAATCAGCCGTCAGCCGGCCGCAAGAGGATGACCGGTAAGGAGCGCCGCGCACAGCTTCTCGATGTCGGACGGCGCCTGTTCGCCGAGCGCGGCCTTGACGGCACTTCAATCGAGGAGATCGCGGCCAGGGCCGGCGTGTCGAAGCCGGTGGTGTACGAGCACTTCGGCGGCAAGGAAGGTCTCTACGCTGTCGTCGTTGATCGTGAGGTCGAGCGGTTCCTGACCATGGCGACCACCCTCCTGGATGGGGGGGAGGACACCATGGCTAAGTTCGAGATCGCCGCGGTTGAGCTGCTGAGGTACATCCAGGAGAACTCGGACGGCTTCCGGATTCTCGTCCGCGACTCCAACCCCACCTCCGGTTCTGGCACGTTCGCCAGCCTGATGAGCGACATCGCCAGCCAGGTCGAGCACATACTCGGCGACGTGCTCAAGACCAGGGGATATGACCCGAAACTCGCACCCATCTACGCGCAGATGCTCGTCGGAATGGTCGCGTCGGCCGGCCAGTGGTGGCTGGATGAGCGCAAGCCCAAGCTCGAAGAGATGGCCGCGCACCTGGTCAACCTGGCGTGGAACGGCCTGTCTCAGCTCGACCCGAAGCCGCGGCTGTCACCCGAGGCCCTGCAGCAGCTGCGGAGCAGCAAATAAGGCGCCGCGGCGCGTTGGCCTGCCGGTGGCAGCCGCGGACGCCCGACCCGTAGTCACGCCTTGTGAGCGACCACGAACACCCGCCGGAACGGGAACACCGTCCCGT
>JASIBJ010000108.1 GCA_030045215.1 Streptosporangiaceae bacterium
CTGGGATCGGCTTTCCCGGCATGACTTCCGGCGAGGTGTCGCGGATCGGCCGCGTGCGCCTGCCGGCCTCGATGATCGTGGCCGGGACCGGTGCGGTGGATGTGCCCGGCGCCGGCCGGCTGGAGCCCATGCGTCATGTGAAGACTGCCGGTGGCAGCTACTCGGTCGCGCCACTAGCCAGCCTGGATAAGCACGCCGAGCCCGGCGTCTACATCGTGGCCACCATGGAGGAGCGCGGGGTTGCCGACCCCGATGCCGCGATGACGCTCGCCGAGCTGCAGGAGAGCCTGAACCGGGTTCTCGGAGCCGAGCTGCCGCTTGCCGACCCGCTGTGGCTGACCCGGACCGTGGGCAGCAGCCGGGTCGCCGACCGGTTCCGGATGGGCCGAGTGCTGCTCGCGGGCGACGCCGCGCACCTGTTCGGTGTGGGCGGCGGGCTGAACGCCGGGCTGCTGGACGCCATCAATCTCGGCTGGAAGCTCAGCGCACATTTTCGCGGCAATGCCGCGGAAGCGCTGCTCGACAGCTATCACGCCGAGCGGCACGCCGCGGCGCGGCAGGTTCTCGTGCACACCAGGGCCCAGCGGGCGCTTGAACGCGACGATGAGCTCAGCGTGGCGGTTCGCGACCTGGTCGGTGAGCTGCTGCAGCAGCCTGATGCGGCACGCCGGGTCGGCCAGATGATCGAGGGGTCGGACGTGCGCTACCCGATGCCCGGCAGCGACGCCGGCTCGCACCCGCTGCTCGGGCGGCTGATGCCGGACATCGGGCTCGCGGTGGACCGGGGCGCCACGCGGGTCGCCGAGCTGATGCGCCCGGCCCGGCCGGTGCTCCTGGATTTCACCGAGGACCACCGCGCCGCTACGGTCGCGAGGGCGTGGACCCAGCCCGTTACGGTCCTGAATTCCCAACCGCTGGAACCGCCGCCGCCAGCGGACGCGCTGCTGATCCGGCCCGATGGCTACGTGGCCTGGGCAGCGGGCCCGGGCCACGATGACGACCGCGGCCTGCGGGAAGCGCTGACGGCGTGGTGCGGCACCTAGTGCGCGGCGCAGATCAGGCCATGGGCCTCCCGCCGGCTAGATGCCGTCTGGCCCGGTCTGGTTATACGGTGCCCAGGCCGGGGACGGAAGCGGGTTGGGCACGGCGCCGCCGTACCGGCGGTCCCGGCCGGCGAAGATCTCGCACGCGTGCCACAGGTGGCGCCGGTCGAAGTCGGGGAACAGCGTGTCGAGGAAGACGAACTCGGCATAGGCGGACTGCCACAGCAGGAAGTTGGAGGTCCGCTGCTCCCCCGACGAGCGGATGAACAGGTCCACGTCCGGGATTTCCGGCTCGTCGAGGTAGCGGCCGATGAGCTTCTCGTCGACCTTCTCCGGCCGGAGGCGCCCCGCCGCCACATCCTCGGCGATGGCCCTGGCCGCATCCGCGATCTCGGCCCGGCCGCCGTAATTGACGCAGAACTGCAGCGTCAGCACGTCGTTGCCGGTCGTCATCCGCTCGGCGTCCTCAAGCTCGGAGATCACGCTGCGCCACAGGCGCTGCCGGCGCCCCGCCCACCTGATCCGCACGCCCATCTCGTTCAGCTGGTCGCGGCGGCGGCGGATCACGTCCCGGTTGAAGCCCATCAGGAAGCGGACCTCGTCGGGCGAGCGGCGCCAGTTCTCCGTGGAGAAGGCGTAGGCCGACAGATAGGGGATGCCGAGCTCGATGGCCCCCATGATCACGTCGAAGAGCGCGTACTCACCCGCCTTATGGCCCTCGGTCCTTGGCAGACCGCGCTGCTTCGCCCACCGGCCGTTCCCGTCCATCACCAGGGCCACATGCCGGGGTACGAGTTCTCCGGGGATCTTCGGCGGCTGGGCTCCCTCGGGGTGCGGATAGGGCGGCTTGACCTCGCGGCTCATCTGCTGACTGTTCCTTAGGCGTGCTCGACGTGCTGAAGCGAGCGGAGGGAGTGCTCCAGGTGCCACTGCAGGTAGGCGGCGGTCAGCCCGCTGCACTCCAGCTGGTGCCGCCGTTCGCTGGCATCGGCCTGGGCCCAGTCGCCCCGCAGCAGCGCGCTCATCAACGCCACCGTACCTGCCGCCGGAGTGGCCGATCCCGGCGCCCGGCAGGCCCGGCAGGTCAGCCCGCCCGCGGCCAGCCCGAATGCCCGCAGCCCGCCGCTCGCCTGCGGGGCCGGCGTGCCGCAGATCGCGCATTCGTCCAGGGCAGGCGCGTAACCTGCGACCGCCAGCGACCTGAGCAGATAGGCGTCAAGTACCAGCCTCGGTTCGTGGGCCGCCTCGACCAGGGACCGGAGGCCGCCGACCAGCAGCAAGAACTGCCGCATGGACGGCTCCTTCTCTACCGGCGTGAGCTTCTCGGCGGTCTCCAGCATCGCCGTGCCAGTCGTGTACCTCGGATAGTCACTGGCCAGCTGCTCGCCGTACGGCCGCAGGGTCTCCGCCTGCGTGATCACATCCAGCGACCGGCCGGTGTACAACAGCAGGTCGACGTGGGTGAACGGCTCGAGCCGCGCGCCGAACCGCGACTTGGTCCGCCGCACTCCCTTGGCGACGGCCCTCAGGCGCCCGGTCTTGCGGCCAAGCACCGTGACGATCCTGTCGGCTTCGCCCAGCTTGTGAGTGCGCAGCACGATGCCGTCGTCGCGGTATATGCTCACCAGCCCATTCTTGCCCATTGTGCCCGCTGGCCGGGCTGTACGCGGCCGAGGTTCGCCCCGGTTGCCGATCCTCGGCCCGCGAGCCCGCCCGAGGCAACCTCAGCCGGCTGCGGCGCTCTCCTCGGTCATCGAGATGACGCCATGGGCCTGGGCCGGGGTCATGCCCAGGCCGGCCGCGATCTGCGTGGCCACGCACCGCTGCTCGTCGGACAGCGGGCCGTCAGCGAGGCCGACCCTGACCACGTCGGCCAGGAACCATTCGTGGGCCGGCATGATGAGCTGAATCGCGAACTTGCCGAGCGCGGAGGCCACCTCCCTGCCCGCGCTCTCGCCGCGCCCGATGTCGGAGGTCAGGGTTGCGTCGCCGTAGTCCTGCACGCCGGAGATCCTGATCCTGTCGATCGCGCGGGCCCGGGCGGATGCGCTGCGATCGTCCCCGGCGCGCAGCATCGCCACGACCGCGGCCCGCGTCGCGTCCGGCAGCGCCGTCCGCATCTGCGCGATCGTGGGAATCGCCAGTACCTCCTTGCGGTACCGGGTGCCGCAAACCGTGCACTGGACGTGCTCGTTAACCCGCTGAAGCGGAATGACCGGGATGAAGAGCAGGTGGAACCACCGGCGCCCGGTGCATTGCCGGTAGTGGCGGTCCCCGCCGCAACGCTGGCAGTGCAAGGGTCCCCGGCCGGTAACCCGGAAATGGTACTGAAACCCTACAAAAACCACCGACAGGTCTCCCCCCTGCTCCAACCGACCCGTGCCGTCCGACGTCAGCGCAGGTAGAGGGATCATCACACGTCAGGCGCAGGAGTAGGGTCGCTTCGCACATTTAGCCGACTGCGATGCCGGATGAGGCGCCCTGGGCAGCGGGTTAAATGAGTTGCCGCCACCGTGGCCGGGCGATTAGCTGGCCGCCGTGCAGATCGAGCAATTCGATCCCCGAACGGACGACCGGCGGCTCCGCGCGTGCCATGCGATGGCCGTCGCCGGGCAGCCTGAAGATGACCCGAGCGTCCCGCCCGAGCTGTATGAGGAGTTTCGGGTCTGGTGGGCCCTGGGGCAGTCCGGCAGCCTGATGCAGACGTGGCTGGCTTGCGACGACGCGGGCGAGAGGGTCGGAGCGTACGTGCTCGAGCTGCCGGAGATCGAGAACCGCAAGAACGGCTTCGCCCAGATCATCGTCGCCCCGTCCCGGCGGAGGCGGGGGGCCGGCCGGCTGCTGCTGGCGCACATGGCGGGCC
>JASIBJ010000012.1 GCA_030045215.1 Streptosporangiaceae bacterium
TCGCCTATGTTATTTGAACGTGTCCTTCTGCTGCGACACGTTGCCAACCACCCACCATGCCCCAGGTCAGGCTCGGCGGGTCATGACCGAGGCAAGCTGGGCAGCAGCACTGACTCCGAAGACGCGATATTACTTGACACTCAGACTTCGCGAAGCGACCACTCTTGCCCGGCTTCCGCCGTGAGACCCTGATAGCCGTGGCGCTGGAAAGGCGCTCCGGCGGCTCCGGCCGGGCTGTCGGAGCGCACGTGTGAGGTGCTCGTCCTGCTTCGCAACCTGAGCGCCGACGCGTCCGGATGTGGCGAGCCGCCGGGCGCGGGCTCCTGAGAAGCTGACGTCAGCGGGCGATTCCAGGGCCAAGAGCGGCCGCAGGCAAGCTCCGCCGACAACCAGGAGGTAGGACCGATGCCCACGACGCGGGAGAAGCGCGAAGCCTTCCGTAAGCTGCACGAATCCGGCTGCTTCGTCATCCCGAACGCGCATGATGCGGGTACGGCCCGCTACCTGCAGCATCTTGGCTTCAAGGCGGTGGCCACCACCAGCGCCGGCTTCGCCTTCTCCAAGGGCTTGCCCGATGGCGCGGTGCCGCGCGACATGATGCTCGCCCACATCGCCGAGATCGTGGCTTCGACCGACCTGCCAGTGAACGCCGACTTCCACAACGGCTACGGCGCCGACCCCGGCGAGGTCGCGCACGGCGTCCGGCTCTGCGTCCAGACCGGAGTGGCGGGGCTGTCGATCGAGGACACGCTGGGCCCGCAGCGGCCCCAGTACGAGATCGAGGTCGCCGTGGAGCGGATCCGAGCAGCGCGCCAGGCGATCGACGAGAGCGGCGGCGACACGATGCTCATCGGCCGGGCGGAGAACTTCTTCGCCGGGAACCGGGACCTCACCGAAACGACCGAAAGGATCAGGGCATACGCCGAGGCAGGCGCGGACTGCCTGTACGCGCCGGGGGTGAGGACGCCGCAAGAGATCACCGCGATCGTTGAGGCCGCCGCGCCGAAGCCGGTCAATGTCCTTGCCACCAGCCCCAACCTGACGATTGGCGACCTGGCCGACCTGGGAGTGCGCCGCGTCAGCCTCGGCGGCATGCTCGCGCTGGCCGCGTGGGCCGGCGTCGCGCGGGCGCTGGCGCCGCTGTCGGAGGGCGGACGCCTGGCCGGATTCAGTTCCGTGCGGGATGCGCCGAACCTCAACGCGCTGTTCGGCCAGGACCGGGGTTAGCCTCGCCGGCCGCTCGCACTCCCGCCCCAGTTAGCCGAGAGCGCTTCCACGCCGGGCGGCCGGGTATGGAAGTAATCTGGGCAAGCGGAGCTTCACGGGCCGAGGGCGCAGGCAGGCGGGAGATGACCATGGCGGCAGCGGTCGAGTTCGCGATCGGAGCCGAGGTCAGCTGTGTGGACGGGATCTGCGGACGGCTGACTCGCGTCGTCGTCGACCCGGTCGCGCGGGCACTCACCGATCTGGTTGTCGAGCCCGAGCACCGCGTCGGCCTGGCCCGGCTTGTGCCGGTCGAGCTGGCCAACCCGGTGGGCCGAGGGGCCGATGGCATACGCCTGAGCTGCACGCTCGCGCAGTTCGCGCGGTTCGATTCCGCCGAAGAAACGCAATTCGTGCCGGGAACGAGAGGTTACGAGATCTACGGACCTGAACAGGTGCTGGCCTGGCCCTATTACCGGCTCGGCGACACGGTGATGGATCCCGACGCGGAAGGCAAGGTTTCCGAGACAGTGACCGTCGACACGGTGCCGCTGGGCGAGGTCGACGTCCGCCGCGGCGAACACGTCCACGCTACCGACGGGGACATCGGGCAGGTCCAAGGCCTGGTCGTCGACCCGGCGAGCGAGCACGTGACCCACGTGCTCCTGCAGGAAGGGCACCTGTGGGGCCGCAAGCAGGTCGCGATCCCGATCAGCGCGGTGACCGGGGTTGACGACCAGGGCATCAGCCTGAGCATTGCCAAGCAGGAAGTACAGGACCTGCCGCCGGTTAGCATCGCTGACCTCTAGTACCCCGCTCTCTCGCGCTCGGCGACTCTAATCCCCGGCTCTCGATCGCATTGCCGGGGCCGTGACCACGAGGATGTCGGCAACGGTCGCGCCATTACCGGGATCGCGGGTCCGGGCGACCTTGCGCCAGCCCCAGCTCCGGAAGGCCTGTTGCGCCGCCGTCGCGGCCGGTGCGACGACCAGCGTTGCCCGCTCTTCGGGCCGCCCGCTGAGGATGAGGTCGTGCAGCATCCGGCCGATGCCCTGACGGCGCCAGGACGCGCGTACCAGCAACTCCACCAGCGCGAACGTACGGCCAGGATGCTCGGACGTGAACTCGTCAGGCAGTGTCGTGGTCAGATCCCGCCACCAGGAGGTAGCCGGCCGCAGCGGCATGCCGGCCGCGTATCCGACCAGATAGCCGCCGTGGCGAGCCTCGGCAAGGACAAAGCCGGGCTGGCGGGACTGAACCAGGAACCGCTCGGTGAACTGCTCGGCGTCTGCATCCAGCAGGTAAGGCGGGTCGGCGTAAACCTGGGCGTGGATGGCCTCCAGCTCGGCCACGTGCTCGGCGGACTGCCGACCCTCGAGCAGCCGGAAGGTAACGTCGCTCGAACTCACCATCAGACGGTACAGGGACGGCCAAGTGGGTACTCGATCAGCGTGAGCCCTGAGGTGAATGTCTCGGACGACTGGATGGAACCAGAACTGGCCACGCTGACGAAAGACCGGTTCTTCGACCAGCAATGGCTCTATGAACGCAAATTCGACGGCGAGCGGTGCATCGCCTACCGCGCTGATGGTGGGGCGGTCCGCCTGATGACGCGCAACCGGCAGGTCGTCAACACCACCTACCCGGAGATCGCGGCGGCACTAGACGCCCAGGCCGCGGGTGACTTCGTGGTCGATGGCGAGATAGTGGCCATGCACGAGGGCGCCACCAGCTTCAGCCGGTTGCAGCAGCGCCTGGGGGTCAGGAATCCCCCGGCGGAGCTGGTGCGCTCGGTGCCGGTGCTGTACTTCATTTTCGACGTCCTGCGGGCCGAGGGCCGCGATGTCCGCCAGCTGCCCTTGCGTGAGCGGAAGACGGTGCTGGAAGGCCTGCTGTCCTACGGCGGGCCGCTGAAGCACACCGTGCATCGCACCAGGAACGCGGCCGCTTACTGGGAGGAAGCACAGCGCAGCGGCTGGGAAGGCCTGATCGCCAAGCGCGCTGACTCGCATTACGTCGGCGGCCGCAGCCGGGACTGGCTGAAATTCAAGGCCGAGAACAACCAGGAGTTCGTGATAGGCGGCTTCACCGACCCGCAGGGAAGCCGTTCGGGCTTCGGCGCCCTGCTGATCGGCTACTACGACGAGCACGGCCGGCTCGTGTATGCCGGCAAGGTCGGCACGGGGTTCGATCAGGCCACGCTGGCGAGCCTGCACGAGGCTCTCGCCCGCCTCGAGCGGCCGACACCTCCGTTCGAGCGGGGCGCGATTCCGAGAAGGAGCGTGCACTGGGTCGAGCCCACGCTCGTCGGTCAGGTGGGCTTCTCCGAGTGGACCACCGCCGGGGAACTGCGGCACCCGCGCTACCTCGGCCTGCGCGACGACAAGGACCCGGCCTCGGTTACCAGGGAGCGGCCCGCGCCGTCTGGCGCTGCGGAGCGCTGATCGGCGACCGGGGCGATCGCGCTGCCCAGTCTTGCGGCCGGTTCTCACGTTCTGTCAGGGACTGGATGTCAGAGGCTGACGATACGGTCAGCATCGCTGCGGCTGCGCCCATCGAGCGACAGCCAGCCCCGAGAGAAAGTCGAGGTCAAGCCGTGAAGGTTGGCCTGCTGGTTTACACCGCGAACGACCGCGAGCAGAACCGCAAGCGCCCCTATGCGTCGATCCGCGCAATCACGCGGCAGGCAGAGGCCGATGGTTTCGACAGCATCTGGCTCGCGGATCACCTTCTGTATCGCAATCCCGGTCAGCCGACCCGAGGAATCTGGGAGACGTGGACCGTACTGTCCGCGCTGGCCGAAGCCACACAGCGAGTCGAGATCGGCACGCTGGTGCTGTGTAATTCCATCCGCAACCCGGCCGTCGTGGCGAAGATGGCAACGGCCGCCGACGAAGTCAGCGACGGGCGTTTGATCCTCGGCATCGGCGCCGGGTGGAACGAGCCGGAGTACCAGGCGTTCGGGATGCCATTCGATCATCTCGTGGGCCGCTTCGAAGAAGCCCTGCAGGTCCTCAGGCCCTTGCTGCGCGATGGGCACGTCGATTTCAGCGGACACTATTACCAGGCGCGCGACTGCGACGACGTGCCACGCGGTCCGCGGGCACAAGGCCCGCCGGTACTCGTGGGAGGCGAAGGTCCGCGCATGCTCAGGCTGACTGCGCAGTATGCCGACCTGTGGAACACCGGGTACATGGGCGGGCCCGAGACAATGGCTGATCCGCTCGCCAGGATCGAGGGCGCTTGCCGCGAGGCCGGGCGCGACCCGGCGACGCTTGGCGTAACGGCGCTCATCGGCCTCTGGTTCCCCGACCTCCAGCCGGACCAGCCCAGTTTCTTCGACAAGCCGCTGACCGGCACGCCCGAGGAGATCGCGGCGGCCATCCGCGGCTACGAGGAACTCGCGGTCGAGCACATCATGTTCCAGTGCGTGCCGTACACCGACGAGAGTCGGAGGCGTTTGACCGAGGCGCTCCACCTCTATCGCGAGCAGCAGTAACGGCCTTACGTGCTCGTGCCAGGCATGGCGTGCTCCTCTTGCGGCGCGGCGTTCTGGGCGCGGGCGGCGAGCAGGACGAGCTCGATCACGGTCGCCAGCGGTATCGCCGTGGAGTCGATCACCAGGTGATAGAGGGACAGGTCGGCCGGGTCGGTGCGGTACAGCCGGCGGACGTATGCCGTGCGGGCCTTGTCTGCGGCGCCCATGCGAGCGCGTGCCTGCGCCTCGCTGATGCCCTCGATCCTGGCGCCCAGCACGACCCGGCGCTGCGACGGACCGTCCAGCCGGACATGGAAACCGCGGTCCTTGCCCAGCACGACCGCTGCCGCCCGGCCGAGGATCACTCCGCCGCCGACGGCTAGCAGGCGGTAGATCCCGGCCTCGCCGTGGGCGCGCAAGTGCCCGTCCTGATGGTGGCTGGACGGCGGCGACTGGGTCGGCCCGGCCGGGATCGCCTGGGTGAAGGCGGCGAGCAGCCGGTGGACCGGAGTCGCCTTGACCTCTTCCTCTGTTAGCTGTTCACCGCATGGACCCGGCGCGGCGACGAGACCCTCCGACGTGGTGACACGCTGCAGGAAGGGCAGCCCGAGCCGCTCGGCCAAGGCCGGGGCGACGACACTTCCGCCGGCGCCGTAGGAGGCCGAAACGGTGATCAACTGCGGGGCAGAATCGGGGGTCACGTACGTTCATCTCCTTGTGGTCACGCTGCGGCCAGGGCAACCTGGCCGACGGTCGGCGCCAGGGTGCCGGAAGGCAGCACCAGAGCGCAGATGACCGCCGCGCCGGCCAGGATGCCGGCCGAGATCCAGAACGCGACGACATAGCTGTGCACCGCCGCCTCGGCCATGGCCAGCGGGTTGTGCGCGTGCGCCACCAGGTAGCCGGCCAGCGCGCTGGCTGCGATCGTGTTCAGCAGCGCGGTGCCGATGGACCCGCCGATCTGCTGGTTGGTGTTGACCATGGCCGAGGCGACGCCTGCGTCCGCCGCGCCGGCGCCGTAGGTTGCCGTGTTCATCGCGCAGCCGAACACCATGCCCAGGCCGAGCCCTGTCAGCACCAAGCTGATCAGGATCTGGTCCGGGTAGCTCGTGCGGAGCCCGAGCTGCGTGGCCAGGAAGACGAGGCCGCCGGCCGCGATGAGCATGCCGACCGGGACCAGCCGACGGGGTCCGACCCGCGGCATCAGGAACCCGCTGGACGTCGTCGAGGACGCCATCAGCGCCGCCACCATCGGCAGGAATGCCAGGCCGGTCGTGACCGGCGAGTACTTCAGCGTGAGCTGCAGGTAATAGGTCAAGAACAGGAAGATCCCGAACATGCCCATGGCCGACAGGCCGATGGCGAGGTAGGCGCCGCCGCGGAAGCGGCTCAGCACGATCCGCATCGGCAGCAGCGGATGCGGGACGCGCCGCTCGGCCAGGGCGAACACGGCCAGCAACACGACGCCGACGGACAGGAGCACATCGGTCTCCGGCGCGCTCCAGCTCTTGGTCTCGGCCTCGGACAACCCGTAGACCACGGCCACCAGCCCGGCCACGACCAGAACCGTGCCCCGCCAGTCGATGCGCTCGCCGCGATTCGGGGGCTGCCTGGGCAGCAGCCGCACCGCGCCGGTGACCGCGACGACCGCCAGGATCACGTTGATGTAGAGGCACCAACGCCAGGTCAGGTACTCGGTCAGCGCACCGCCCAGCAGCAGGCCGACCGCACCGCCGGCCCCGGCGATGGCACCGTAGACGCCGAACGCCTTGCCGCGCTCGGCCGGGTCGCTGAACGTGGTGGTCAGCGTCGACAGCGCGGCTGGCGCCAGCATCGCGCCAAAGGCGCCTTGAGCACCGCGGCCGATCACCAGCATCGCGAAACTGGTCGCCGCTCCGCCCACGGCCGAGGCCGAGGCGAAGCCCACCAGGCCGATGATCAGCATCCGCCGCCGGCCGACCAGATCCGATAGCCGACCGCCGAGCAACAGCAGCCCTCCGAAGGCCAGCGAATACGCCGTCACCACCCACTGCCGGTCGGCATTGGTGAACACCAGTGCACGCTGCGCCGAGGGCAGCGCGATGTTCACGACCGTGGCGTCCAGCACCACCATCAGCTGCGCCAGCCCGACCACGCCGAGAACCCACCAGCGCCCGGCCGACCCGCTGGCCTCACCGGACCGGGATCTTTCCGATTCGGCAATCGCCGGCGTGCTCACACCCTGGGCTTCGGACTGCGTCATTCACAAAGCGTACGTCGGCCCTGAAAGCTTCCTGATGGAACTTTACGGGTCTTCTGCGCTCGCTTCTCCGGGCAAGCCCGAGTATGCGCTCGGCGAGATTCCTATTTTTCTGATAGTTTTTATTGACAAGAGCGCGATCGGATGCTCGACTGTAAGTCGCCGGAAGCCATGCTCGCGGCGCAGGCCTGCCGCCGGTGCTGTCAGGGAGGGTCGCATCACAGCGAACAAAAGAGGCCCCACGAGTGGCGTGGCCGGGCGCTGGCCCGCGTCAGCCCCACGGCCTGACGCGGCGTAACGGACTCCGATGGACAGCGAGCGTGCGATGCGGGATCCGGAGTTCACCCTCGCAACCGGTCCGGCCGGTGTCTATCCGCGAGTGCTGGCCGCGCTCAGCCAGCCGATCACGCATTACTCCGACCCGGTGTTCCTGGAACGCTTCCGGCGTACCGAAGCGAAGGTCGGCCAGATTTTCGGGACCACCAATGAGATCATCCTGCTGCAGGGCGAGGCCGTGCTTGGTCTCGAGGCCGCGGCCCGGTCGCTCGTGCGCCCGGGCATGCCGGTGCTGAACCTGGTCTCGGGCGTTTACGGCCAGGGGATGAGCTCGTGGCTGAAGAGCTTCGGCGCTCAGCTCCACGAACTCAGCGTTACCTACGATGAGGCCATCGATCCCGATGAGGTTGAGGCGTATCTCGATGCGCACCCCGAGATCGAACTGCTGTGCGTCGTGCACTGCGAGACGCCGTCGGGCACACTCAACGATTGCTCACGCATCGGCCCGATCGCGCGGGCCCACGGTGTCCTGACCCTGGTCGACTGCGTCGCCTCACTCGGTGGCATGCCCCTCGATCCGGATAGCTGGCAACTGGATCTCTGCGTCGCCGCACCACAGAAATGCCTCGGCGCGCCGCCAGGCATGTCCCTCATCGCGGTGAGCCCGCGGGCCTGGGCAGCGATCGACCGGAACCCGGTAGCGCCCCGCGGCTCATTCCTGTCACTGCTGGACTGGCGGGACCGCTGGCATGGCTCGGGGCGGTTCCCCTACACCCCGTCCGTGAGCGACGTCTACGGCCTCGAAGCCGCCTGCGATCTCTTCCTCGAGGAGGGTCGTGAAGCCGTGTTTGCCCGGCACGAGATGGCGGCGCGCATATGCCGGGCCGGCATAGCAGCGATGGGTCTGCGACTCTGGCCCGCCCGCGAGGCCATCATGTCGGCCTGCGTCACCGCAATAGTCGTGCCGGACGGCCTGGACCAGGCGGCTGTCTGTGACTACGTGCGCGGCCGTTACGACGTGCTGATTTCCGGCAGCGAGGGCGCCGGCAACCTCGTCCGCATCGGGCATATGGGGCTCGCCGCAAGCGCATTCCATCCGGTGGTCGGGCTCGCGGCGCTCGGCAGGTCACTCGCCGACCTCGGCACGAACGTACGAATCGGAGATGGCGTGGAGGCCGCGCTCGCGGTCCTGGCGGAACTCAGGAGGACACAGTCATGACACACGTAGAAGAAACCGTTCAGGCTGCCAGGCCGCCCCGGACGGCGGAGATCGAGCTCAACTCCATCCAGCCCATCCCGGACAGCCAGCGGCACGGGACGGTCGGCCAGCAGTGGCGACTGTGGTACGCGTGCAACGCGAACTTCTTCTGCATCGTCCTCGGGTCGTTCGCGGTCCTGCTTGGCCTGAATCTGTTCTGGGCAGTCGTGGCCATCGTCCTCGGGTCGGTGATTGGAGGCGTCCTCACGGCCCTGCATGCCGTGCAGGGCCCCCGGCTGGGCGTCCCGCAGATGATCCAGTCTCGTGGCCAGTTCGGGTTCTACTTCGGCGTGGTCCTCTTCCTGATGGGGATCTTGCTCGACGTCGGCTACATGGGCGGCGGCCTGGTCGTCGGCGCGCAGTCCCTGCAGGAAGCTGTGCCCGGGCTACCGCTAGAGGCATGGATTGTGATCTTCGCCGTGCCGGCCGTCGCGCTTGCGGTCTGGGGTTACGGGCTCATCCACGCGGTTCAGCCGTACCTCGTAGTGATCATGACTGGCGTCTGGATTGCCATGGTAGGCCTGATCATTGCCTCCGGCGATCACCTCGCCAAGGGTATGGGTGGCGCGCACCTGGCCAGCTTCCCTGTCTTTCTCGTCGTCGTCGGGCTCTTTTTCATGAACCAGCTGAGCTGGGCCATCTACGTCTCTGACTACTCCCGGTACATGCCTCGGGACACGTCCGGGCCGCGGATCTTCACTGCAGTGGCGGTGGGGTCAACCGTGTCGACCGTGCTCTTCTGCGTGCTCGGCGCGTGGGTCGCCGCGATCGCCCCCACCGCGTCGTCCCCTGTGACCGTCATCGCGAGCGTCGCAGGCAAGTGGGTGCTGTGGTTCTCGGCCCTGTCGCTGGTCGCCGGGGCGGGGATGAACGCCTACACGGGCATGCTCTCCTGGGAGGCCGTGCGGTCGACGTGGCAGCGCGTGGGGCTGTCCCGGGTCGCCCGGGTGATCGGGGTTCTGCTGATCTCCGCGGTGGCGCTGCTCCTGGCATTGCTTGGCTGGAAGTCGTTCGTGACGACCTTCAGCAACTTCCTCGACGTCCTGCTGTTTGTGTTCGTGCCGTGGTCCCTGATCAACCTGGTCGACTTCTACCTCGTGCAGCATGAGCGCTATGACATCGCCTCCTTCTACACAGCCAGGGGCGTGTACGGAGGCTGGCGGTGGGCCGCAGTCGTTCCCTACCTTGTCGCGGTCGGTGCCGAGCTCCTCTTCGTCGACCAGACCGACCTCAAAGGACCGCTGGTCAACGCCCTGGGTGGTGCCGACATCTCCTGGATCGTCGGCGGGGTGGTGGCTGCCGTCGGCTATCTGGTCGCGGTCAGGATGGCCCGGCCCGGGGCACACCTGATAGCGGAACAGCCGGCCGAGGTAACGGGTTAGGCCCAGCCTCGGGCCAGCCCGCCTTCGGAGCCTAGGTGCGCTGGGGGCGGCATCAGGCACGGTGCCGGCCTCTTCGTTGTCACCCTCGCGGGCGACCGAATCTCGGCGCTGACGCGGTTCGAGAACACCGTGCTCCCGTCCTTCGGGCTGCCGCGCTCGCTCCCGGGTCGCTAGGCCGGCGTTACCGCCCGGTCTGGTAGTAAGAGCCATGCCCGCCATCACGCGCACGCCCAGGGAGAGCTGGATCGAGGCGGGCCTGCAGGCCCTGGCCGCCGGCGGGCCTGGCGCCGTCCGGATTGAGGCCCTGGCTCAGGAGCTCGGGGTTACCAAGGGTGGCTTCTACGGCCACTTCGCCGACCGGAACACGCTGCTTGAGGAGATGCTGAATACCTGGGAGCGGCGGGCAACCGATGAGACGATCGAGCACGCCGAGCGTAAGGGTGGCGATGTCAGGATCAGGATGCGGCGGGCCGGCGCGCTGACGTTCTCCGCCGACCTGCTGCCGATCGATCTCGCCGTCCGCGACTGGGCCCGGCGTGACCCGGCCGTTGCCGAGCGCCTTCGCCGCGTCGATAGCCGGCGCATGGCCTACCTGCGCGAACTGTTCCGCGAGATCTGCCGCGACGAGAACGAGGTGGAGGCGCGCAGCATGCTCGCCTTCACCCTCGCAATCGGCCACCACTTCATGGCGGCCGACCACGGGCCGCGGCGCCACGAGGACGCACTGGCCCTGGCCGCCGACTGGCTGATGACATAGCCAGCGCGGCCTGGCTGCAGCGGCGATGGGCTGCGGCGGTCAGGCGTGGGCCAGCCGGAACACCTCGCGCGGGCGGGCTTCGCGGTCGTCGTAGGCAAAGTCCACGCCACCTGCCCGCGCAGCGGCGAACCCCGCCTTGAGTGCCTCCTCCGACTCCCATTTGCCGGTTGAGACGATCGACGTGCCATCTTCAGTCAGCCAGCAGTCAACTGCCAGACAGCCAGGGGTTCGCTCGATGAACCCGCAGGCCTGCTGTACCCGGCCGAGCATCTGGTCGCAGTACTCCGGGCGTGGGTAGTGGAACGCCACCATGCCAACCTGCATCGCAATCTCCCTTGCGCGCGCCTGCGGTCTGAGGCCGACGGCAACGGCCGGCTGGTCTCAGGACTGCTGCCATCCGGCGCCTGTTGAGTAAATATACGGCAACGTATATTTGAGCTCGGACGGGCGTTGTGCCCTGGAGCTGTTTCGTGCTGATCCAGCCACATAACCCCATTTCGCCAGTCTTGGGTGACCACGCGCCTTTGAGGCTTGGGCCCGCCGCGGCTCATCCGGCTGGGCTGGGAACAGTGCACCTCGGCCGGGTCCGGGCGGAGCCCGCGCCTATGCTTGTGGAGATCGCCGTCTTCGCCGGCTGGATCGCGATGCAGGGGCAGGACAGGGCGACCGGCAGCGAGACCGGACACGGCGAGGACCTGCATCGTGGTTTGGCACAGGCTGGCTTCATCCGAGCTTTGTGAGGATCAATGAGCAAGTCACCCATCCCATGGCTCAAGGACGTGGTAGATCATGATTACGAGGCGGCGTACAACTACCTGACGCTGAAGTTCGATGCGAAGAGCGCTGGCGAGAAGGTAGATCGCATGAAGAAGGGCGACCTCACCAAGCGCCGCGCCAACGACATTCTGCGTGCCACGGGCTTGACCCCGCTGCCGCTGACCGATCCCGGCGTCCGGCGCGACCTGCTCAAGGTGCTTAACGGCGAGAAGCTGTCACCCGTGCTCGTGTGCGACCAGAAACCGGGCGCGGACATAGCCGACGGATATCACCGCGTCAGCCTGGCCTACAACGTCGACCCGTTCATGAGCGTTCCGATGAGGCTGGGCTAGAAATCCCGACGTCCGAGCCCACCGTCTCCGGCAGCGCGTGGGTGAACTCGTGGTGTGAACTCGCGGACTGACGCGCCGGCCAGGTGCCCGGTTCTCAGCGCGCAAGCGTGCACCGAGCCAAACAAGTTGACCCCGCGCCCGGCACGTCATACCATTATACTATGGCGATAGATAAACCGCTGGCAGCGCCTGGATCGGTGGCCTTCCGACTGGATCATGGTTCGGGCGTACCGACCTATCTGCAGCTAGTACAGCAGGTCGAGCAGGCGCTGCGGCTGGGCTTGCTCGGACCTGGTGACCAGCTGCCGACCGTCAAAGAGATGGTCAGGTCGCTGGCGATCAACCCGAATACGGTGATGAAGGCGTACCGGGAACTCGAACACCGCGGGCTGGCAACCGGGCGGCCGGGTCAGGGCACCTTTATCAAGGCGAGGCTGCAGCGCGTAAGTGGCGCTCAGCAGACTGTACTGGTCAGGCGGCTGGCGGACTGGATGCGCGACGCTGCCGCGGCCGGCCTGGATGACCAGGGCATCACGGCGATGTTTGGCGCCGTCCTGCGCGACCTGCACGAATACTCAGACGGAGCATCGGCGTGACCGTCCTGGAGGCCAGGTCACTCAGCAAGCGGTATGGGGCCGTCTGTGCACTGAGCGACTGCAACCTGGCTATCCCGCCCGGCCGGGTTGCGGCGCTGGTCGGACCCAACGGCGCCGGCAAGACCACGCTGCTGCACCTGTCGGCGGGTCTCCGCCGGCCGACCGCCGGCAGCATCCGGGTGCTGGATGGCCTGGTTCCCGGATCGCCGGGTGCCCTTGCGGGAGTCGGGTTCGTTGCCCAGGATGCACCGCTCTACCGCCGGATGTCGGTCGCCGCCCTGCTGCAGGTGGCCAGGGACCTCAACCCAGTCTGGGACGGGGCATACGCGGTTCGCCGGGTCGAGGAGGTGGGCATCCCGCTGAATGCCAGGGTTGGCGCGTTGCCGGGCGGGCACCAGGCTCAGCTGGCGCTCGCGGTCGCCCTGGCGAAACGGCCGCGATTGCTGCTGCTGGACGAGCCGCTCGCCCGGCTCGACCCGCTGGCCAGGCACGAGTTTCTGGGCGTGCTGATGGCCGCCGTGGCGGCCGACGGCACGTCGGTGATCTTCTCCTCGCATGTGCTTGCCGAGCTGGAGCGGATCTGCGATTACCTGGTACTGCTCAGCCGCGGTCGGGTGCAGCTGGCTGGCGAGGTCGATGCGGTGCTCGCCGAGCACCGGGTACTCACCGGCCCGCCGGATCAGGTAGCAAACCTGCCCGCGACCCTTGCTCCGATCCGAATCGCTCAGGCTGGCGCCCAGGCCCACCTGCTGGTGCGGACCAATGGCAGGCGGCAACCGATACCGCCCGGATTCGTGGCCCAGCCGGCCGTGCTCGAGGAGCTGGTGCTCGCCTACCTCGCTGAGCCGCATGCGACAGCGCTGCCTGGTCCTGAAGTTGCCGTACCGTCCGGACCGGCGCGATGACTTCCGGGCCCGCGGCGGTCACCGGGACGGCCCAGGGCCGGCGGCTCGCGAACCGGCTGGGCGGATCCCGCAGGCGCCGTCTCACAATGTTGGGCCTCGTGTGGCGCCAGCACCGCGGCGCGCTGTCCCTGGTGCTGGGGCTGACAGCGTTCGCGATTGCGGAGCTGGTCGCGAGCGCTATCTCCTATCGCGGACTAGGTGCCCAGTCATGGTGGGAGTCGGGGTGGTGGCAGTCCTATGGCCCGGAGTACCCGGACCTGGCGCTGCAGGCTATCCCGCTGGCGGCCGCGCTGTTTCTCGGAGTCCAGCTAATCGCGGGGGAACTCGAGTATGGCACCGCCGGGTTCGCCTGGACGCAGGGGTACGGCAAGGCGCGGTGGGTGCTGGGCAAGCTCTCGGCGACGGCGGCCGTGCTGGTGCCGCCCGCGATCGTGCTCGGGCTGGTATTCGGCTGGTGGTATGAGCTTTATGTCCCCGCGACCGGGTACTTCGCCATGCATGCGTTCGCGCTGTATGCGCCGACGCTGGCGGGCTGGACGATCGCGGGCCTGAGCCTCGGCATGGCGGCGGCCGCACTCACCCGGCGGGAGGGCCGGGCGATAGTACTGACGCTCGCCGGCTGGATCGTGCTCCACCGTTTCGCGATCGTCGGATCACCGCACACGCCGGCCCGCGAGTTCTGGCCACTCCAGTTCGCCCAGCTCGCGATCCTGCTGGCGATATCAGGGCTCCTTATCGCAGGCACGATCGCGCTGATCCAGGACGTCCCGGTGATCCCCGGCGCGCCGCGCCTGCTACGGGCGCTGCCCCGGCCAGCAGTGCCGGACGCAAAGGTACTAGCCGGGCGGATCGTGGCCGATCGACTCCGGAGCAGGCGGCTACTGACCGTGCGGCGTGCTGCCTGGCGCCAGCATCGGACCGGCCTGCTCGTCGCGCTCGGCCTGCTCGGAATCTACGTGGCGACCCTCGTGATCACGGGACTTCACCTTCACGCGCAGCCGGGTCGCTTCCGGCCCCAGTACGCCAACCTCACCGGTTCATACCAGCCGGACGGATCACCCGACGCGATTTATCTGCTGCCCCTATTGCTGCCGTTCCTGATCGGTGCGTTCGCTGGCGCGTGGCTGACCGGTGCGGACCTCAAGCACGGCACTGTCAGATTCGCCTTCACCCAGGGCGTGACCAGGACCCGCTGGGCAGCCGGAAAGCTGGTCGCGATCGGGTCCGTGCTCGTCGGCGCCGCCATCGCGGCCGGGCTGGTCTTCCAGTGGTGGGATGAGCCCTACCTCGCCCAGCGCCTGGCCGATCCCTGGTTCGGTTTGTACGCGCCGGTGTACGCGGGCTGGATGGCGGCGACCCTGACCATAGCGGCCTTTCTCGGCGCCCTCATGCGCAGCCAGGCCGGCGCAGCCCTTGCGTGCCTCATCGGCACGTTGATCGCGGCGGTCGCGAATGCGGTTTCCCTGAGAAACCTCTATCTGCCAGCAGCGGTCGCCATCAACCGCCCCGCCCCACCAGGTTCGCTGCTCATCAACTGGTACGTCCGCCACGGCCAGGCGCTGCCCGACGCGATCGCGAACCGGGCGCTGCAGAACTTTGACAGCACGTCCGGCTGGACCGGCATCGAGCAGGCGCTCACGCGCTATCACGCGACCAATGTCCTGATCTACCAGCCCGCCAGTCAGTTCTGGCAACTTCAGGCGATCGAGACCGCCGCGCTGTTCGCCCTGGCGGTCGTGTTTGGTGCAGGTGCCGTGCGGGTCATCCGCCGCCAGCAATACTGAGGGCTTGAGCGAGAAGAGCGTGGGCGAGCGCACGCAGGCCGCAGGTCACGCAGTTGACAGGTAGGAGCGACCCCAGGCCAGATCGCGGGCGAGCGGCAGCCGTTCCCGCTCGTAGCGGTTGAGCGCCCCGGGGACGTCGGTGCCGTGCGGGCCCCCGAGGCTGCCCGCCAGTGCGTCCACGTCAAGGAGCGCATTCTGGAATCCCGCCCCGGTCATCGGACTCGTGACGTGAGCAGCGTCGCCGACCAGCACGGCCCGGTCCCGTACCAGGCGCGCGGGCAGATACTCGGCGACCGGGGTGCCGAAGACCTCGCCGTGGGTCACACCCCAGCCGATGCACCGGTCCCAGGGCGACGGCCACATCCGGCGCGCGAGTCGCCCGAGCTCGCCGGTCAACTCCGCAGGAAGCTCGTCATTGCTCAAGGTGCCGGTGACAGCGTCACCGTCCAGACATCCGGTCTGCCGAAGCAGTTCCGTTCTGCTCGCGTCGTACCAGGCGAAAGAGATACGCCGGTGCCCCGGATCGGTACGGCCATCGGCACCGGGTACCCCGTAGACCACCAGCCGCGCTCCCGGCGCACCATGGACCTCAAGGTTCCTGCCGCGGCCGTCGAGCCCAGCCGGTACCTAACCCTCAGGGACAAGCCCGCGCCACAGCATGTAGCCGGCGTATCCAACCGTCGGATGATCGGGCGATACGAATCGCCGCGTCACCGAGTAGACGCCGTCCGCCCCCACCACCACATCGGCTTTCAGGACACCGCCGGTGCTGTCGACACTGACCCGGTCAGGCCCACCCGGCTCCCGCATGCCGATCACGGTCGTCGAGTCGACGAACTGGATCCCTGGGGCGCTCAGCGCCACCTCCAGCAGGAACTGACGGAGTAGCCCCCATGCCGCTGAGTCGCGGTTGCCCTGCACGACAGGGATGCGCCAGGCGTCCACGCCAGTAACCCGCGCGAGAAGATGCCGATCGAGACCGAGACCGGCGCCACCCGGTGGCTCACCCGCCGCCCGTTCCACGATCGTCACTGACCAGCCCGACCCGGCCAGCGCCAGCCCGGCATAGTCCCGACAACGATCCGCCGATTACCGCTACCCGCGGTCCATGCTCCCCCACCGTCTCCTCCACGCCCTCGTCCGGGCAAGAACTAACAAGCCCTCCGGTGGCGATGCCCATGTCACACATCGTCGCTGCCGCTCGTCCCGATTTCGGACGCGACGAAGGAGGAGCCGCATGAACGTCGCCCTGTGGATCGTTGCCGGAGTGCTGGCCGTTGTTTTCCTGGTCAGCAGCATCAGCAAGCTGTTCATACCCAAGGAGAAGATGGCTAGGGCGATGGGCCATCTGTCCAAATGGGTCGAAGACTTCAGCCCCGGTGCACTCAAGGCCATCGGAGCTGTCGAGTTCGCGGGCGCGGTCGGCCTGATCCTGCCAGCTCTGCTGAACATCGCTCCGGTTCTCGTGCCGGTGGCCGCCTCCGGTGCCGTGCTCTTGTTTGCCGGCGCTGCGATCACGCGCCTCCGCCGAGGCGAGAGGGCAACGATCACGGGCGACCTGGTCTATCTCGCCCTGGCCGCCTTCGTGGCCGTGGGCCGCTTCGGTCCCTGGTCCTTCACCGGCCACTAGGCCGCAACCGGCCGCGCGCTCCGCTGAGCGGCCAACCGAGCGTGCCCGCGCAGCAAGCAGGCTTTCAGGATTCTCACAGCGCCGCCGGCGAATCTGTCGCTGTGAACAGGCCAGCCCGGCCAGTCCTGCGCGCTTCGGGCGATCTGTCACGGAGCGGGTGTCGGGCGTGATGGTCACGCCGTGCCCTGTAGCCGCTTACTCTTGCCGGCATGTCGGTCGTCGTGTTGCTGCGCGCGCTGTGGGACCGCGTCAGCGGGATACAGCCCGTTCCGCCCAGCTGGGTGATAGCGGCGAGCGGCATCATCGCCCTGCTGATCGTGGTGGACTCCCGCACGTGGCGCATGGCGCGGAGCTGGATCACGATCGCCCACGAGGGCGGCCACGCGCTGATCTCCGTGCTGGGCGGCCGGCGGCTGGGCGGGATCCGCTTGCATTCGGACACCTCAGGCGTGACTTATTCGCAGGGCAGGCGGACTGGTCCGGCCGTGGTGCTCACGTCGATGGCGGGCTACGTCACTCCCTCGCTGCTCGGCGCAGGTGCGGCCTGGCTGCTGGCTGCCCACCATGTGACCGCGATGCTGTGGGTGCTGGTGGCGCTGCTCGCCGCGACCCACCTGGCGATCCGCAACGCCTTCGGCGTCCTGGCTGTGCTCGTCACTGTCGGCGCGGTCCTCGCAGTGAGCTGGCTGGCGACCTCTGCAATCCAGGCGGCGTTCGGCTACACCGCTGCATGGTTCCTGCTCCTCGGCGGGGTTCGCGCAGTGGTCGAGCTGCAGAGTCAGCGTCTCCGGCGCCGCCGCCGTGGCCAGGTGAGCACGTCGGATGCCGACCAGCTTGGCCGACTCACCGGAGTGCCCGGCGGCGCCTGGGTCGCCGTTTTCGCTTTCGTCTGCGTCGCCGCGCTGGTACTCGGTACGCGCCTGCTGGTTCCTGGCCCGCTGCGCCTGCCGCACCTTGGCGGCTAGCGGATCGCCGGAACTATGGCACCCGTCGTGCCGGGCAGTTCGCTGGAGGTGCCTCGCGCCGGCGCTTGAGTGCTACTGGGGGCGCCGCATCCTGCGCGACGAACTCGGCATCGATCCTGGGATGCCCCTCCGTCGTCTCCACGAGCAGATGCGCGGCGGGCGCGTGTCAGGGCCGCTGGGCGTACTCGATCGAATCAAATGGCCAGTCACGTTCCACCCACGCGAGGACCGCATCGTGGAGCACTGGGTCGAGCGCGGCGCAGTCCGCGCGAACCCAGGATTGGACGGATGCGCGCCGTCGGCCCTCGGGGCCGCCGCCAGGCTCATGGCCCCTGGCGGGGTAGATGTACACGCAGCCGATAACGTCCTCGGTGCCGGAGCTGAGCACGGTGTAGGTGAACCCGCGGCGCTCGGCGAAGTCCTGTGCGTGCCGCTCGAGATCGCGGAGATTATCGTTCAGGGACATCTCGTGCGGCCAGCTGCCATCAGGGAACCCAGGTGTCCCCCGGATGTGGTCAATGCTGGCCGTCCAGGCCGCGTAATCGGCCTCGTTGTGCTGCGGCCCGAGCGGGGCCAGCCGGAATTCCCCTGCTATGAGCCCATCGGGTACTGCGAAGTCTTCCGGAACGAACAGCTGATCTTTCACCCGGCGATGTTAACCCGCCTGCGGCGGCAGAGACTCCGAATAAGCGGCCGCGTGGCGATCCGTCCGCAGCATGATCTGGCTGGCCTTTTGCCGCGGGCACCAGGACGGGCCTGCAGCCGTCGTCGGATGTTAGCGCGCCCTTCACCGGGCCGTCGCCTCGACCTGCTAGCCAAACCAAAGGCGTTTGGCGACCGACCGCGCCTTTACCGGAGGGGATTATGCGGATCAGGAAACTGCAAGCATTGGTGGCAGCGGCGGGCGCGGCGGCCCTGCTCGGCGGCACCGCACCGCTGGCGGCTGCGGTCGTCACACACAGCGGGGCCGGTCAGTCGCGGTATCGCAGCCCGATCAGGCACGTGCTGCTGCTGTCCGTGGACGGGATGCACCAGCAGGACCTTGTGTGGTATGTGAGGCACTATCCCCGCTCGACGCTGGCAGACCTGGTCCGTCACGGCATCGAGTACAGCGATGCCCTGACCACGGTCCCGTCGGACTCGTTCCCGGCAACGGTCGGCCTGATGACGGGCGGTGACCCGGGCGTCACCGGCTTTTACTACGACGACACCTATAACTACGACGTGTTCCCGGCGGGGACAACGAAATGCGTGGGGCGTCCCCCAGGCGGCCAGGTCACCTATGACAACACCATCGATGTCAATCCCAACCGGCTCGATGCTGGCCAAGGCCTGAAGGGCCTCCCGGGCAGCATCTTGCAGATGACCTCCAACCTGCGCAGCGTGATCAACCCGGCGACCCTGCCGGTCAGCGCGGCGACCTGCAAGCCGATCTACCCGAACCAGTACCTCAAGGTAAACACGATCTTCAACGTCGTCCACCAGGCCGGGCTCCGGACTGCCTGGTTCGACAAGCACCCGTCCTACCTCGTACTGGCAGGGCCGTCGGGCAACGGCGTCGACGACTTCTTCACGCCCGAGATCGACAGCCAGGCCATCGGCTATCCGGTCGGCGTCGCCTGGAGCGGCGATGTCGCCGCGAACATGAAGTACGACAGCTACAAGGTCCAGGCGGTCCTGAACGAGATCGACGGCTACAACCACAGCCGGACCAGGCACGTGGGCGTGCCGGCACTGTTCGGCATGAACTTCCAGGTGGTCACCCAGGCCGAGCAGTTGCCTAAGTCGGACGGGCTGACCGGCGGATACCTACCCGGCGGCAAGGTGCCGGGGCCGCTGCTGGTCCGCGCTCTCAACTTCGTCAACACCGAGCTTGGCGTGATTGTCGCCCAGCTCAGGGCACAGGGGCTGACGAGCAGCACCGCCATCATCATTACGGCCAAGCAGGGCCAGTCGCCGACCAACCCCAACGACTTCAAGCGGATCAACGACGCGACTATCGTCGCGGGGGTCGACGCAGCCTGGAAGAAGACGCACCCGCATGCGGCTCCGCTGGTGGTGTACACGAGCGACGACGACGTCATGCTGTGGTGGCTGAGCAACCGCTCACAGGCCGCGGCAAACTTCGTCAGGCACTATCTCCTCACCCACACCGCGGTCGCCTACAACATCCACGGCAAGCGGATGACGGTGCCGGCCTCGGGCCTGAGCAAGGTGTATGCCGGTGCCGCATCGGCTGCTTACTTCGGGGTGCCGAACAGTGACCCCAGGCACCCCGTCATCTTCGGGATCGTGCAGCACGGCGTGATCTACGCGGACGAGCCCGACATCGCTCAGCATGGCGGCGCTGATTTCCAGGACCTCAGCATCCCGATCCTGGTAGACCTGCCCGGCCTGCGGCATGGCACGACCATCGGCGCCCAGGTGAAGATCACACAGATTGCTCCGACGATCCTGGCGCTGCTCGGACTCAACCCCCAGGCGCTGCAGGCCGTTCGGATCGAGCACACGCAGGTGCTGCCTGGCCTGGCGGGCCGCCGGAAGCGGTAACCACATCAGGAAGGCCGGCTGAAGCGCGGGGCCCGGCAGCATGCCGGGTCCCGCGCTAGACCGGAAGGGCGCCGATTTCGATGCCTGGAGTGACTGGGGCGCCCGGCCGCTGGAGGGGCACGTCGCCGTCAGGGTCTGCGGTACAGGACAAGCGCGAGATCAGGTATCTGCTCGGAGAAGAACCCGGCATCGGAGGCAGCAGTCAGAAGTGCTCGAAGATCCTGCTCAAAGTCGGCCATCTGGTCGCCAAACAGGTGCGGTGCGCTGCTGGAGAGAGAAAAGACCTGGGCCACGACGTCATCGACAGTTCGCTCCAGTAACTGTCGGCCAGTGACGCGGGTCATTACCGGCGTTTCGAAGCCCGCTGCCTGCAGGACTTCCCATTCGTTGCCCGGCGTCCCGTGCAGCAGGACTCCCTGGCCGGCCCGGACCTCGGGCCCGAGGTACGACTGCTTGAGATGCCGAATTTCATCCACTGGCGGCAGCGGATGCGGCAGCGGATGCTCGGGCGACGGCGTCTCGATCTCCTGCCCGCCAACATGAACGAAAGCGCCTCCAGGCTCCAGCATGTCGAAAACCCTGCCCGCTACCAGTTCGCGGTCCATCCAGTGGAATGACTGGGCGAACGTCGCGTATCGAAAGGCACCCAGGCCCGCCGGAAGTTCCTCCGCCCGCAGCCGGAACCACTGCGCGTTGCTCAGGTTGTGGATTCCGGCCGCACGGATCGCCTCGTCGATCATGCCCCGATCAGCGTCGACACCCACGACCTCGGTGAACAGATCGGCCAGTCGTAGCGCCACCGTGCCAGGACCGCAACCGACGTCGATCAGGCGGGGCGACCCCCGCAAGTCAGCTACGGCAGCGAATGCATCGTGCAGTCCCGACGGATACGGAATGCGGCCACGGTCGTAGTACTCCGAACTGCCTGCAAACAAGGTCTCATCCCAAACCCATCCCTCAGGCATCCGGCCTCCTCCAGCTCTGGACGAAAGTACAGCAGCGACAGGATCCCGAGCCCGGCCGACCGCGGGCCAGGCGGGCAGCTTACAGAGTCCGCCAGTTGCGCCCGCCGTCTGAAGTGGCGACAAGGTAGGTGTAGTAGTAGCAGTCCGATTTGAAGCCCCGGCAGCCGGAGTCGGTCGCGATGCCGATCGCCTCGCTGCGGCTGATCACGCTTATCGGGAAGGGCGACTCCGCGGTCCTCACCGCTGTCCAGGCCGCACCCGCGTCGGAACTCTCGTAGACTCTGCCGCGGGCGGGTAGCCAGATGACGCTGCCGGCAAAGGCGGGCGTGACCTGGCCGGCGCTGAGTGAGGCTGGGACCTCCAACGGCGGACCGGTAGGGCCGATGACGGCCGCACCTGCGCCTTGGACACGGTAGATCCTGATGCTCTGCGCGCCGTCGCTGCTGGTCACGATGACGGGCAGCAGGAGCTGCGTTCTGTCGGCGCCGGGCGTGCCATAGCTGATGGCGCCGGGCGCTGACGGCGGCAGTCCTGGGATCCTCACAGGCGACCAGGACGCGCCGCCGTCGCTGGTGCGGTAGAGGAAGTTCATGACCGGGCCGGCGATGATGATTCCTCGCTGGGCGGACACAAACGTAGCTGACCATAGGTACATGCCGATGCCCGTGGGGTGCTGGGTGAACGCGGCACCGTCGTCGGCGGAGATGAATACGGTGCTGTACGCCGAGGTGCTGGTGAGACCCCAGTCGGCAACCACGGTGACGACCCCCGCCGGCGCTAGCGTGATCGAGACGGTCGGCGCCTGACGTGCCAGGAATGCCTCCGATGACGGCAGCTCCGGCACGAGCGTGAGGCGGGACCAACTGGCCGCGCCGGGATCCCCGTAGTACATATCGATGACTGGGCTTCGCCACACCGCCAGCCAGCATCCGCGGCCGGCCGCGGCGGTAACTGTGGTGACCAACGACGGTCCTACTCCGGCGGGCAGGGGCATGGCAGACCAGTGACTGCCGCCGTCCTGAGTCACTGACAGACCGGTCGTAGCCAGCTCCCACGCCGTCGCGCCGCTGGCACCGACGAGCCGCAGGCGAGCAACCCCGGCCGGCGGGCTGGGCGCGGGCGCGAGCATCGACGCGAGCGACTTGAGCAGCCGCCCGGTCGGCCGGTCCGGGCCGGTACCGCATCCCGCGAGCGCTGCCGCGAAAATAGCCGCCGTCAGGACGGTGCAGACCGCAGCCCTGTTGGCGGTCGAGCGCAACGATTTCCTCGCATAGAGACGACTCGATCGCGTCGCGCGGATCCGCATTATGCCGTTCCAACCCATCGGGCACCTCGCCGCCGACCGCACCGGCTTGGATACCACCGGCACAGCCGACCTCACCGTTACGACGAACGGAAACCAGCCACGGTTGCGGCGCGGGAGGTGCGGCAACCGGGGGCGTAGGGCCACGACGTCCGGCATCGCTACCGGCAGGTTGTTCCAGTCGTGGCCGCCCAGTCCCGCGCAGCCTGTCAGCCGTTTCTCGGGGAGTCGGGCCTACCGCGGGGCGTCGCCCATCCGGTAGTCGCGTGTGAGGTCGTCCAGCTGTTGCCGGAGGTTGTCACTGATGTCGTACTCCGCCGCCGCCAGGCTGGAGTCGAGCTGGCCCGGAGCGCTGGCGCCGATGATCGGCGCGGTGATGGCCGGGTTGCCCAGCACCCACGCCACCGACAGGGTCACCAGGTTCACCCCGGCACTGTCGGCTAGCCGCCGCAGCTCCTCGACGGTGTCGAATTCCCGGTCGTGCCAGTACCGTTCCTGGTAGTTCTGGGCCGCGGTGCCGAGGGTGAAGCGGGTGCCTTCCGGCGGCGGGTTGGCCCGCTGGTGCTTGCCCGACAGCAGGCCGCCTGCGATCGGGTTGTACGGGATGACGCCGATGCCGTCCTCGCTGCAGTAGGGCAGCATCTCCCGCTCGATCTGGCGGAACAGCAGGTTGTAGCGGGGCTGCACGCAGTCAATCCGGGTCAGGCCCAGCGTCTCGGTGCGGCCGACGGCCCGGACGAGCTGATAGGTCAGGAAGTTCGAGACGCCGAGATAGCGGACCTTGCCCGAATGGATCAGATCGTCCAGGGCCGCCAGCGTCTCATCGATCGGTGTCTGCGGGTCGTAGCCGTGCAGCTGGTAGAGGTCGATGTAGTCGGTCTGGAGCCGGCGCAGTGAGGCCTCCGCCGCCGACATGATGTGCTTGCGCGAGTTGCCGCCGTCGAAGGGCGCGGGTCCGGTTGGCGCGAAGCACTTGGTAGCCACGATGAAGCGCTCGCGCTGGCCGCGCAGCCATCGGCCCAGGATCTCCTCGGTGACGCCACGAGTGCCTAGGTCGCCGCCGAGCGGATAGGCGTCGGAGGTATCGAGAAAGTCGATGCCACCCTCGGCGGCGTGGTCGAGGATGGCGACGGACGTGGGTTCATCGCACTGCAATCCGAATGTCATCGTGCCCAGGCACAGCCGGGACACCTGCAGGCCCGTACGGCCGAGTCTGGTGTGTTCCACATTCGGACGCTATCGCGCGGCGTTGCGAGCCGGGCACGGGTTCCGGGCGCACGACCTCGACTAGCCAGCACATAGTCGTGCATCGCGCGGCGCCCCGCTGACTGCAAGACCAAGACTGAGATCTTGCGCTGTCTCAGGCGCTATATGGCCTGTGAGGTCTACGGGCCTGGTTGGTCCCAGATCCTAGGTGGGCATCATGCAACTGGGGGACTCAACGGAGCCGGGAGGTGGCGGGATTGGAGAACCGGAGCCTGGGGCGCGGCCGGGTCAGCGTGCCAGTGATCGGGCTGGGCACCTGGCGGAGGCTGGAGGCCGCCGCCGCGGCCGGCCAGGAGCACGAGCTGATCGGGGCTGCCATCGCGGCGGGCATCCGGGTCATCGACACCTCACCCATGTACGGCGACGCCGAGCGGCTGCTTTCCGGCGCTCTGGACGGCCACCGCGGGGAGGTCTTCATCGCCGATAAGGTCTGGACTCCGTCGGCAGAGGAGGGCGCGGCACAGCTGTCCCGCGCGGTGGATTGGTATGGCGGCCGTGTCGACCTGATGCAGATCCACAACCTGGTGGCCTGGCAGACGCACCTGCCGATGCTCGAGGACGCGCGGGACCGGGGGCTAGTCGGCCTGATCGGAGCCACCCACTACTCCCCGGCCTCGTTCAGTGAGCTCGCCGAGGTCATGAACACCGGCCGCATCGACACCGTCCAGGTGCCCTACAACCCGGCCCACCGCGAGGTTGAGCACACCATCTTGCCGCTGGCCGGCGACCTCGGCCTCGGCGTCCTGCTGATGCGCCCGCTCGGCGAAGGGCAGCTCATGCGCCGGCCGCCCAGCCCGGCCGAGCTCGCGCCGCTGGCTTCTTTTGGCATCACCACCTGGGCCCAGGCCCTGATCAAGTGGGGCCTGAGCGACCCGCGAGTCCACGTTTCCCTGACCGCTACCGCCGGTCCCGGCCGGCTCTCGGAGAACGCCGCTGGAGGATCACCGCCGTGGTTCGGGCCGGACGAGCGGGCATACGTCCAGCGCTTGGCCACAGTTCACTAAGCGAGCCCGGCCCGGCGCCTACCCTCGACGGTTCCACGTCGTCCTGAATGACCTGCGAGTGCCGCCCGCAAACCGGCTGGAGAAGCTCAACGGCGGCCGGGTGGGCAGCCCGCTATCCGGATCAATGACCAGTACCGGATCTGCTTTGGCTGGACTACCGCAGGCGCTACAGACGTTGAGACAACTGCCCCCGCGGCCTCGGGGCGAGTCGAGCTTCGCCGTCATGACACGGATTCATGGTGAGCTTAGGCTGTCGGCATGCACGACGACCCGCCGCGGCTGGCGCCTCCAGCGGAGCTACGCCCTGCCCAGCTGGGGATCGTCTTGCTGAGCCGGGTGATCTTCGGCCATATCAGCGCTACGCTCGTAGACCTCGCCGAGCGCGATTTTCTGCGCGTCGAAGAGGCGCCAGAGAATGGGAAGCCGGATTGGCTGCTGACCGACCTGCGCAAGCCGGCGGCCGACCGGCGAGAGCTGCTGGCTTATGAGACAACGCTGCTGACCGGCCTATTCGCCGGGCAGTCAACGGTCCGTTTGTCAGAGATCAGTCAGGCCCTGATTCCTACACTGAACCTGGTTCGGGCGCAGATTCGGCGCGACGCCGTCCAGCATGGCTGGTTGCGCCGCTGGCCTCGTGATCAGCGGACTGCCCGCGGAGAGCAGCTACTGAAGCAGATCCAGGTCTTCCGCACCGGCCTGCGGGCACTGGTTGTCTCCGGGGATCTGGAGGCACTGGCTGGCCTGGCCCCATACGCGGTGCTCTTCGGTCTTGGAGCACAGTCCCTGGCCGGCCTGGATGTCCGAACCGCCGATAAGGCTCCGCGCTGTGACGCAGAGGTCGCGTGGTCACAAACCGATCGCTTCGTGCAGTGCTGGCTGTTGACCTGCGCGGGGTTCTCCGACCATCTAGACCACGGCCATGGGCATCGGGCAGATGCTGGCCCGCTGGCTAACTTCGTCCAGCAATGGTCCGCGCCCGTTACCCATGGGCAAGCCGGCCATGGACCCGGATCGGGGCATGACGGGTACGGCGGCGGCGACGAGCACATCGCAGGGGGACACGTTGGCGGCGGTCACAGCGGACACTAAGAAGGCAACGGCGCCAGCTCGTGTCGCTGCCCTGTGGTCGAATCGAGCTCAGGGAACGCGTCGTCGAGCCAAGCTGCGCTAGCGTCGACGCCACACTTTCTCGTCTACGCGTCCTCAGTCGATGCAGCACGCCGTGCCTGCCCCGCGAGACGATCGAAGAAGTGCAGCACCAAGTCGGCGTCTGGCCGCAGGACAGCGAACTCAAGCAGGCCGCCAGACGTCTGACAGGAGACAACGACAGAGCCTGACTGATGCAGCAGCCCTCCTTGAGCGTACTGGCCTGCACCCCTGAGCTCGAAGGCCTCGCGCGTGTTGTCGAACGGCCGCACCCGAGCCCCCATCACCTGCTCAGATATGGGGATCCGCTGCCAGCGCTTGAGGA
>JASIBJ010000109.1 GCA_030045215.1 Streptosporangiaceae bacterium
GGCTAGATTCGTGCCGTGACGGTCCGCGAGCTCGCCTACCGCCTCTACACAGCCCGGCTGCGGCGACGGCTGGAGGGCGCTGCGCTCCCGAGGCACATCGGCCTGATCATCGACGGGAACCGCCGCTGGGCGCGGCAGGAGGGGCTGGCCAGTCCGAGCGAGGGCCACCGGCACGGCGCGGCCCACATCTGGGACGCCCTGTCGTGGTGCAAGGCCGCGGGGATCAGGCACGTCACCGTCTTCATCTGCTCGGCTGAGAACCTCGCCCGCCGCGACGACGGCGAGGTGACCGCGCTGATGGAAATCATCGAGCAGGTCGTGCTGGCGAGGATTGCCGCGCCCGAGCCGGCCTGGCAGGTGCACGTCGCGGGCGCGATCGACATGCTGCCGGGCAGCACGGCGCTGGCGCTGAAGGAAGCGGCCGAGGCGACCAGCCGCTGCGCGACCGGTGCGCACGTCACCCTCTGCGTCGGCTACGGCGGCCGCCAGGAGATCGTCGAGGCGGTGCGAGCCTTGCTCGAGGAGCGCGCGGAGGCCGGCGCAAGCCTGGCCGACATCGCCAGTAGCGTCCAGCCCGAGGACATCGCCCGCCACCTGTCCGGCGCCGGGCAGCCCGAGCCAGACCTCATCATCAGGACCAGCGGCGAGCAGCGGCTGTCGAACTTCCTGCTCTGGCAGGGCAAAGACGCCTACCTGCACTTCTGCGACTGTTACTGGCCGGCCTTCCGCGAGATCGACTTCCTGCGCGCCCTCCGCGACTTCGCCGCCCGGCAGCGTCGGCAGCCGGACTAGCGATGCGGATCGCCGTCTACCTGGGTAGCTCTGATGGCCGCAGGCCGGAGTACGCCGCGGCCGCCGGGCAGACAGGGGTGCTGATGGCGCAAGCGGGCCTGAGCATCGTGTACGGCGGGTCGAGCATCGGACTGATGGGCACGCTGGCCGACGCCGCCCTCGCGGCCGGCGGGGAGGTGACCGGCGTGATCCCTGCCGGCTTGTTCGCGGCCGAAGTCGCGCACCAGGGCCTGAGCAGGCTCGAGGTCGTGGGCACGATGCACGAGCGCAAGGCGCGGATGGCCGAGCTTGCCGACGGGTTCGCGGTTCTGCCCGGCGGCCTGGGCACGCTGGAAGAGTTGCTCGAGGTCGTCACCTGGCACCAGTTGCACCTCCACACCAAGCCCGTCGTCCTGCTCGACGTGGGCGGATTCTGGCACGGCCTGCTCGGGTTCGTGGACGGCCTGGTCGCGGACGGCTTCGTTCCCGCCGCCACCCGCGAGTACGTGATGCTCGCCGCCACGCCCGCTGATCTGGTCAGCAAGTTGTGCTTTTGCCTGAGCTGAGGCAACCTTTCGCGACGGCCACATGGTTATGCGGACAGGAGCGGCACTCACGATCCGGCCCTGGGCAGGAGCGGAAATGTTCGAGGATTTCGTGGCGGGGCGCGGGCAGGCCCTGCAGCGCTTCGGCTACGCGCTGACCGGGGACTGGGCCCTGGCCGAGGACCTGCTCCAGACCGCTCTGGCCAGGGCGTATCCCCGCTGGTCGCGAGTCCAGCGGGACAACCCGGAGGCGTACGTTCGCAAGATCATGCTCAACACCTGGTCCTCGTGGTGGCGACGGCGATGGCGCGGGGAACTGCCGACCGAGCGCCTGCCAGAAACAGCGGGACCCGACCGGTTCGTACAGGTCGACAGCCGCCAGGCGCTGCGATCAGCGCTGGCCAAGCTGCCGCCGCGACAGCGGGCCGTCGTCGTGCTCCGCTACCACCAGGACCTGTCCGAGTCGCAGGTGGCCGAGATCCTCGGGGTCTCGGTCGGCACGGTGAAGAGCCAGGCGGCCAAGGCGCTCGCCAGCCTGCGAGACCAGGCGGTCCTGTCGCCGTACCGAGCGCAGGACGCGACCAACGGCAGGCACGCGACCGCGGGAGGTGAATGACATGGCCCAGATCGACGACGAACTGGCGATCCGCAGGGTGCTGGCCGAGATGACCGAGGACCAGCCGCCCGCGCCGCCGACCCGGTACGCGACGATCCGCCGCCGGGCCACCGTGCACCGGCGCCGTCAGCTGGCCGGAGCGGCCGCAGCCGTAGCGATCCTGGTTGCCGCGGCGATTGCGATCCCGCTCGGGCTGCGCCACCTCGGCCCGCAGCCCCCCTCGACCCCGTCGCGGCACTACCACGTCACCGAATACAGGCCAGGCCCGGGCTCGCAGCGCGGGCTGATCGCGTCCGGCACGGTGGACGGCACCCGCTGGAAGATCGCGGTCAACAAGATGCCCACGCTCAGCCAGGGCTTCTGCATGGACACCGAATCCGGGCCTAACCCGCAGACCTGCGTGTTCGATCCGCCGGAGGCAGCCAGCAACTCGGGCGAGGCGGCGTCGTTCAGCCTCTACTCCGGGTGGGGCAAGTACTCGGCCAACCTCGGAACCGTGGCCAGCGACGTGAGCTACCTGAAGGTCGCCTTCGGCAACGGCCAGACCCTGACGCTGTACCCGGTGGCGATCTACGGCCGAGCGTACGCCAGGTTCGTCGCCCTGATGACGCCCTTCAACGGGGCGGTCACGTCGGTCACCGCATACTCCAGGCAGGGCGAGCTCGGCTACGCTGTGCCGTTCACTGCCAACAACAGCCTGGTCCTTTACCGCTGGCTGCGTCCGGGCCAGCCGGCCCTGCCGCGCCCGGCGACGTACCTGATCGGCTCGGGCACCGTGGACGGCGCTGCCTGGCACGAGTACGCGTGGATCGGTCCTTGGGGTATCTGCGTCGGCGGTGCCGGGGGCGGCTCCGACTGCCTCGACCAGACCGGCCAGGTTCTTTCTCCCCATCAGTTTGTTGACCCGTTCGGGTACTCGATGGGGCCGGGAAACACCGAGTTCGTCTACGGCGAGGCGAGGTCCTCGGTGAGCTACCTGATCGTGACCAGGTCCGATGGCAGCACGCAGAAGATCAGGATGGCTCGGGCCGGCGCATTGAGGTTCTACGCCTACGCGTCGGTCCAGCGCAACCCCGCCGTCCGCTGGGTCGCCTACGACGCGGCGGGCCGCCGACTCGCCGCCGGCCGCGGCAGTGCTCCGTGACCAGCGATACCTGCTGATACTCGAGCACAGCCGAATCAAGCAAGATCATTCAAAACTCGTGGCCGTTACGCACCAGTCCGAATGACCAGCTCCGTGATCCGGGCGGAAACGTGGTCGTCCGGCTAGGCGAGCGGGACTACCGAGCACAACTCCGGTCAGCCGCACGGGTTCCCGAATGGGGCGTCGGTCGTCATATAGATAACCGATCGAGGCAACGATTAACGCCATGATCAGCCCTCCCAGGACAATAGTGGCGGCCGTCCCCCATGACGAGATCCAGGCGTGAATGCGTACTACGGGCGATGCAACGATCGAGACAGCCAGCCAGATACTCGCCACTATTGCTACCACGGCTCCGAGCACCTCAGTGCGTATCAGCCAAATGACGAAAAATACAAAGACGCTTACGATGACAACGGCTTTAAGCCAGCCCGGCCAAGTTCCCAGGAGATGAGCCGGCGAGAAATACCACGACCAACCCTCGGCGACCCAGTCCACCAGCTGCCAGCAGCCAAGTAAGACGACGCAGGCCGCAAGCGCGGCGGCAGCAGCAAACGAAGAATTGCTGATTTCCTCGTCTCTCGACGCTGCGTTCGTGCTACGACCCGTCTTTGCCCAGCGCTGCCATTCCGCGGGTGACGTCCATTCGGAGGCGGTCAGTAAGGCTTTGGCGAAGCGAGCCTGTGTGGCGTCGGGTAAGGTATCAAACAACGCTCCCGAAAGTTCGTCGGTAAGAAAGTGCCTCATTACATGCCTGACAAAAGCTGCCTGCTTGCCAGCCAGCACCGACCTCGTATGCTCAAGCTCCGGACGTATGAGCTCGCCGATGTCGTGATAGGTTAGCTGTTCTGGATCTAGCCCAGGCTCCCTTTCAAATTCCCCCGCGCGGTCGCCCTTGACGGACGAGTGACGTGTTCGATGCAGCGAATTCAGCATCAGTATGCCGTCGGCATCTCCTCCGTGCGGGAAAGCCGGACATGCGCTGTGATAAGAGATTCCTTTATCCCACACGACGATGAGCGCCATGGCGAGGTACGGGTCCACAGTTAGTGGCGGCGGAGGCAGATAAGAGATTCCGCCATTCCGTAGAAGGTATCCGATGCGACCGAGAATGACGTCGACGTGGTCATCCGAAGAAGTCGGACCTTGCCGCGGCCTCACCAGCCACTCCAGCCTGGGCTCGCTGAGCTGAGCGGCAGTCAGGTCGATTCTGCTCATGGCGGCACGCACATTGGGGCTGGCCACTAGGCCGGCCAGACGCCAGGCAGATCGATATGCCAGAGGCCGGATTGCGCTCCCCGGTGGAGCCCAGAGTTCGGCGACGAGACCCTCGAGAGTGTCCGATGAGGCTTCCGGCGCGGGTTGATGAGCAGCGTCGTCAAATTCTCCGCTGTCCGCGGTCGACTCCGACGTGCTCGTAAGGGCTAGCCTTCCTATAATCCTGTCGACGGCGGGCTTTGCCGCCATAATTGTAGCAGCAGGCTTATTCCGGCGCCCTTCTCTCTGGCGGTCGGCGATTTGCATGAAGTTAAAAACAATTGCCGCAGCGCCGGAGACCAGCAAGAAAGGAATTACCCAGAGATTCGGCCTCGTCAAGGTTGCGGAGAATGACCCGCCGGTCGCTAAATTGGCACAGATTGCGAATATTAGCGGGGAAACAGCCAACGCGAGAAGCGCGACGTTGACGCGTAGCTGCCTCATCGCTTAGCACTCCTAGCGTTCGCCAATCGCGGGGTAGCGCTATAGGGCGATTTTCACCTTAAGTTTGGCCACTGTCCAGGTCTGTGTGGGCGGGCATCGTGACATCGGCCTGGGCATCGCGGTTGAGCGTCGGTGACAGGAGTCGCGTGAGTTGGCCGCCCGACGCGCAACTGGTCAGGCGACCCGTATGGCTGAGCGTGATCGTCCGAGTGGGGTGCTGCCCAGCCGGAGCTGCCGCCGTCTGGCCTGTCCTCGTCGATGCAGCTGGACGAGGCGTCCCAAGCCGGCCTCGAGCGTAGCCCGGAACCGATGTACCTCCCCGCCGGGGAAGTGGTCGCCTACGCGCTTGACGCGTCGGAAGGACCGGGCACGAGGACCGATGCGGCCCTGGCCGACGACGACAATCGGTACCGCGCCCCGAGATAGTAGGCCACCGCCGCGAAGACGAAGCCGATGATCCAGGCAATATCGGCGCCCCCGAGGTCGTTGGAGATCGGGCCAACATAGACGGCTGGATCATTCATGAACGGGAACTGAATCCCGACGGCCAGCGCATAAATGATCAGCGCGTACCAGTTGAGCCGCCCGTAAATCCCGTCGGTCTTGAACAGCTCGGGGATGTCGTACTGACCGTGGCGGATGAGATAGAAGTCGGTGAGGTTGATGGCCGTCCAGGGCACCAGCAGGTACAGCGTGAACACGAGGAAGTTCGACAGATCGGTCATGAAGTTGCTGCTCGCCTTGATGGCGATGAACGTGCCGGCGATCGCGAGCACGGTGGTGGTCACGAGTCGCGCGGTCCGGCCGGTGGTCTTGGACGCGAGCGTCCCCGATGGCGAGATGACGGCGAAGAGCGTCAGGAACGGACCGTACAGGTTCCCGAAGTTTCCTGAGCCAACGCCCAAGATGATGATGATCAGGAAGAGCCACTTCGCGCTCAGCAGGCCGCTGAGGTAGGAGGGGGCGTTCACGCTGACGGCCGAGACGGCGATGATGCCGGCGATGGCCCCGAGGATCATGACCAGGGAAGCGCCGACGACCGATCCGATGTAGGTGTAGCTGAAGGTCTTCCAGCTTGAGGTGTTCTCTGGCAAGTACCGCGAGTAGTCGGACACGTACGGCGCCCACGTCACCTGCCAGGAAACGAACACCGAGATCGCGAGCAGTACCGTCCCGGCCGTGTTGTGGCCGGCAGGCAGGTGGCTCGGCAGCAGGGTTATCAGCTTGATCAGGATCGCCACGAAGATCGCTGCCGACAGGTACGTCACGATCTTGTTGTAGGCGTGGAACAGGTCGTACCCGAACCAGACCACCAGCAGCACGAAGGCGTTGATGATGATGATGCCCTCGGTCGTCGTGATGTGGAATAGGCTCGCGACGGCCAGGCCGCCGAGCACCGCGCTGGAGACGAAGTAGCCGAGGTACATCAAGATCACGATGACGTTGGGAAGTGCCGTCCCGTACATGCCGAACTGGGCCCGCGACTGCATCATCTGAGGAAGGCCGAGCCGCGGTCCCTGTACCGAGTGCAGCGCCATATAGATACCGCCGAACGCGTTCCCGACGATGATCGAGAAGATCGCCCACCCCAGGCTCAGCCCGAACGTGACGGCCAGAACGCCAACGGAGATCGCCAGGATCTGCACGTTGCTCGCCGCCCAGAAGGTGAACAGCGTGTAGGGCCTGCCGTGCCGGTCTTCCGGCGGGATGTAGTCGATTCCGTGGCGCTCAAGGGACGCCGGCGCGTCGTGCGCAGTAGCCGTGGTCATGGGACCTCCCCTTACCGCTCACCCGTGCACAGATACAGGACTGGCATCATCACTATCTCCGTTTGCGGCGCGTAAGCGATATGGCACCTGCTGCCGAAGAATGGCGTGCGTTGCTGTGGAGAGTCACCAATGATGCGGCCAATGTTGCATGCTTACTATCGGCTCGAAGCCGCGTAGCCGGGCCCGCCCGCGCACCGCAGACCGCGGCCCAGTCCGCTGGAGGCCTAGCATGACCGTCGAGTTCGGCCTCGCCCTCGAGAACTTCACCCCGGAGCGCAAGCCGCCCGACATGGCCGCAGTCATCGACTACTCGGTGGCCGCGGAACGGCTCGGCTTCGGCTCGGTCTGGGCCTGGGATCACCTGTTTCTCGGCGCCCGGCGCCCGTTCCCGTTCCTGGAGGCGCTGACCACGCTGACGATGGTCGCCGCCAGGACAAGCCAGATCAAGCTGGGCACCGGCATCCTCGTGCTGCCCATCCGCGAGCCCGCGATCCTCGCCAAGACGGCCGCGACGCTCCAGCTCGCCAGCGGCGGCCGGCTGATGCTCGGGGTTGCCGCAGGCTGGTATGAGCGGGAGTTTGACGCCACGGCGATCCCCTTCGGGCAGCGCGGCAAGATCTTCGAACGCAACCTGGACATGCTCTACCGGCTCTGGGAATCCGAGGACGTGACCGGCGAGTGGGACGGCCGGGTGCTGAGGCACGTGCGGATGCTGCCGCTGCCGCGGCCGCGCCCGCAGGTGCTGATCGGCGGTTACGTCGACCGCGTGCTGCGCCGCGTGGCCACCCGTAGCGACGGCTGGGTGACGTACTTCTACACGGCCGACTCGATCGCGCGCGCTTGGTCCAGGGTCCGCGGCTACGCGCAGGACGCCGGACGCGATCCTGACGAGCTCACGGTCGTCGCGCAGGTACCGCTCTGCGTTGGCAGCTCGTACGAGGAGGCCAGCAGCCGCGCTGCCCGGTACGTGGCCGAGTACTTCGACGTGCCGGCCTGGAGCGAGGCCACGCCCGAATCGGCCGTGCGCGGCACTCCCGAGCAGTGCGCCGAGCAGATAGCGGGATACCTGGACGCGGGCGTGCGGCACCTGGTGTTCTGCCCCTGCGACTACGAGCCCGAGCAGGTGGAGCGGCTAGCCGCGGAGGTGCTGCCGCTGCTGCGCATCCGCGAGGGGGCGGCCTGATGGAGCGGGTGTTCGTGCTGGCGGCCAGGGCCGAGCGCGAAGCGGCGGGCCGGCCTCAGGCGGACAAGCGGATGACGGCCGAAGCGGCCGCGGCGCTGATCCGCGACGGAGACCATGTGGCCATCGGAGGGACGCTGTACTCGCGCACGCCGATGGCGCTGGTGTTCGCCCTGCTCCGTCGGCGCACCCGGCACCTGACGGTGTCGCGGCCGCTGGCGTGTTACGAGGTGGAACTGTTCCTGTCTGCCGGGATGCTGGACCGAGTCGTGACCAGCTGGGTCGGCATCGGGCTGCCGTGGGGCCTGGCCCCGATCTTCCGGCACTACCTGGAGCGGGGCGAGGCCGATTACGACGAGTGGAGTCACCTGGCAATGGGACTGCGCTACAAGGCCGGCGCCATGGGCGTGCCGTTCCTGCCCAGCCTGACCATGCTCGGATCCGACCTGGCCACCGCACTGGAGCTGCAGACCGTGACCTGTCCCTATTCCGGGCAGCAGCTCGCCGCCATCCCGGCGCTCAACCCTGACGTCGCCCTGATCCACGCGCATCGCGCGGATATGTTCGGAAACGTGCAGGTAGACGGGTACCGGCACATGGACGCCGACATTGCCAAGGCCGCACGGAAGGTGATCGTCAGCGCCGAGCGCATCGTCAGCCCGGAGGAGATCGCCAGCCAGCCGACCCAGACGATGCTGCCCTACTTCGCCGTCGACGCAGTCGTCGCCGCCCCGCATGGTGCCTATCCACACGAGTGCTACGGGCTTTATGGCGCGGACCTGGCCCACTTCGATGCCTACGTCGCCGCCGTCAAGGAAGCCGGGCCGCGAGCGGGCCTGGCCTACATCCAGGAGAACGTCGACGCCCACGAAGACTTCGCGGGCTTTGTCGCAGCCGCCGGGCCCGGCCGGCTGGCCGCGCTGGCGGCCGAGGCGGCGGAGCTGGTGCCGCGATGAGCGCCGTGTCAGCCGAGGAGCTGATGGCGATCACGGCGAGCCGGCTGCTGGCCGATCACAAGGTGGTCTTCGCGGGAGTCGGTATGCCCCTGCTGGCCTCGGCCGTCGCCCGCCGCATGCAGGCGCCGCATCTCGCGATCGTGCTCGAGGGCGGCATCATCGGCACCGCGCTGATGCCCGGCAGGCTGCCGATCTCCACCAACGAGATGCGCGCGGCCTACGGCGCTCAGCTCCTGACCGATATCACAGATATCTTCCTGTACGCCCAGCGCGGCTATTTCGACTACGGCTTTCTCGGCGCCGCCCAGGTCGACATGTACGGCAACATCAACACCAGCATCATCGGCTCCCGGCAGCGCCCGCGGGTGCGCCTGCCGGGCAGCGGCGGCGCGAACGACATCATCTCCCTCTGCAACGAGGTCCTGATCGTGACCCAGCACGAGCCCCGGCGCTTCGTCGAGAAGGTCG
>JASIBJ010000110.1 GCA_030045215.1 Streptosporangiaceae bacterium
CCCGGTCGTCGGCGTCGCGGCGGACGCACTCGAAGCGATGGCTGGCGCGGTGCTGCCGTCGCCCCGGCCCGCTGACCTGACCGATGCCACGGCTGCCGATACCGGGAACGGGGTGAGTCCGGCCGACTCGGGCGATGCAACCGCGGGCGGCCCGGCGGACTGACCGGCCTCCGGCCGTCCGCCTGCCCTCACGCCGCTGTTACTTGCGCAGTGGCGGGTTGTCGTGAACGAGCATGTCCCGCTCGTCCAGCCATCCGTACAGCGGGGTGGTCTTGGGGTAATGACCCCAGGCGTGGTCGCCCTCGAGCTCGCCGGGGATGCCCTTGCCGATGTGGCCGAGCAACTGCTGGCGGACCGGGCTTAGCGACTGCACCCACTCCGGGTCGTCGGCGCCGGCGATCTCGTCCCGGATCGCGACCCACCGCAGGGTGTAGCCGAAGAACATCGCCTTACGGGTGATGTCGGAGTAGTTGTTGGTCCGGCAGTGCCACAGCCGCCGGTCGAAGAAGACCGCGTCGCCCGGGCTTACCTGGACCTCGATGGCGCCCTCCGGGTCAGGCCACTCGATGTCACGCCGCGGCGGCCCGTCGATCCAGTTGGTCTTGTGGCTGCCGGGAAGGATCTTGAAGTTGCCCCGGCCGGTCTCGGAGACGTCCGAGAGCCAGTAGGCGAGCTTGACCGACATCCGCTCGCGCGGCACGCCCTCGAGCTCGCGGTTCTGCCGGCCCCCGTCTTGGTGCCACTCGAACCGGAACGGCACCTTCTCCCTGATCGGCGGGTGTACGTCGAGGTGGGAGTGGTAGATGTGCACGTTCCAGCCGAGGATGGACCACACCAGCGGGAAGGTCACCGGGTGGTCGATCAGCCCGACCGCGTCGTGGCAGTTGGCGGCCGCGCTGAGCACGTGCATGGACTTGCCCGGTGCGATGGCGCCTGAGGCCTGCTGCTCCTCGTACACGCGGTCGAGGGCGGCGGTGTAGTAGTCCACTTCGGTCGGCGTCAGGGCGCCCCGGATGATGAGGTAGCCGTCCTGCTCGAACTGAGCCCGCTGCTCAGGCGCCATCGCAGTGGTCGGTGCTTCCCTGACCGACGTCGAGTCACTGGTGATTGCCATCGAAGGAGTCCCCAAACCTTCCTATAGATGCCTTGATTGCCTTCACTATCCGGCGGCCACAATGGTTGCACCCTACAGTGAGAATTTTCCGGGCTTGGCCAGGTCGGGCGTATGGCCGGCGAACTTTGAGCAGTTCCTCGGGCCAGGCGGCTCGCGGTGTAAACCAGATTATACTCCAGTAAATACTATCAAACAGGCCAACCGCAATGAGGCTCGGGCTTGCCGCTCAGGCTCATAGCCGGACCGCCAGGCCGAGCGCTAGCAGGGCGCCGAACGCGAGCTGGAGCCGCCCGGTCTGGCCGAGCGCGACGATCAGCCCTCGGCCGGTCGCGCCTTGCAGCACCTCGCGGACCGGGGGGAAGGCGAACGGCAGGGCGGCGAGAGCCAGCAGGCTCAGGGGAGCCACCGGGGCCAGCGCCAGCGCGACGCAAAACGGCACCAGGATGCAGCCGACGTACAGGGCCCTCGTCCGGCGGTCGCCCAGGACGACGGCCAGGGTCCGCTTCCCTGACTGGCTGTCGGTCGGGATGTCGCGCAGGTTGTTGATCACGAGCAGGGCGCACGCCAGCAGGCCGATCGGCAGCGAGGCCGCGACCGGGAGCCACGCCAGGCTGCGCATCTGCACGAAGGCGGTCCCGGCCACCGCGGCTAGGCCGAAGAAGACGAAGACCGACACCTCGCCGAGGGCGCGGTAGCCGTACGGCCGGCTTCCGCCGGTGTAAAACCACGCTGCGGCCACGGCAGCGGCCCCGACCAGCAACAGCCACCACGAGGTCATGGCCGCAAGGACCAGCCCGGCCACGCCCGCGACCGCGAAACTGCCGAAGGCCGCCGCCAGCACGTGCCGCGGCCGGGCTAGCTTTCCCGCGACTAGCCGGACCGGGCCAACCCGAACCTCATCAGTGCCGCGGACGCCGTCGCTGTAGTCGTTGGCGTAATTCACGCCGATCTGCAGGGCCAGCGCGACGACGAGCGCCAGCACCGCCCGCCCCGCCGCGAACTTGTGGTACCCGAACGCCACGCCGGACCCGACCACGACCGGAACCACGGCGGCTGGCAGGGTACGCGGGCGGGCGCCGGCAACCCAGGTCCTCAGGTCAGCCACCAGCCCGCCTTCCGCCGCGTCATGGACTGCCCCAGACTAGTCGGGTATGCGCGATAGGCCGCGCCGGGCGGCGCCGGTTACGCGTGCGGCAAGGCTCGCTGCGCGATGTTGTAGATCTCGCCCGCCTGCTCCCAGGTGAGCATGGTGTGCGGATTGCTCTTGTTGGTCCTCCTCTCCCGGTTGCGGCTGCGGAAGTACCTGGTCAGGTTCCGCCCGGAGAACACATCCACGCCTCGCAGGGTGGCCACGGACCACGGGATCGTCGGACCGTAGATCACCATCGCCGGACGGACCTTGATCTCCCGGCCAAGCTCCGCGCTCAGCAGGCTGGACGCCTGCGCGGCTTCCCACCGGGCGTGAGCGAGCCGGTCTTTCTGGCTGAACGGTCCGTGGTACAGGACGGGGCCAGTCGCGGAGTCACTCGCCACGGTCCGGACCGGAAGCCGCCGATCCCACCGTTCTGAGTCGAGCGCGAACACGCCGGCCGGGCCGACGACCAGGTGGTCGATGACGGAATCGGTGCCGGGGATTGACCTGGCGTGCACGGCGAGATACCCGTTGGGCCGGACCAGGAAGAGACGGCGCCTGCTCCGGCGCTGCGCCGACGTCACCCGCACGGCCGCCGGGATCAGCGACGTTGTCTTCGAGCGGTACACCGTATCGGCGATCGCGACAAACGCGGCGGCGGTCAGGCCCCACCGCCAGTCCTGCCAGATGAGGACGATGATCCCGATGACGAGGGAGATGACGGCGCGACGGATCCAGATAGGCAAGCGGGGATCAGCGGCCAGCCCCACTACGGCGGCGCGCGACGGAACTGGGTAGTCCTCTGGTCCCTCGACCGGGGCCGCTGGTCCGGTCGTCGTCGGCTCAGGCCCGGTCTCCCGGTCCACGTTTCACAGCGTAGACCGGGTGCCGATGTGAATGACAGTTACCTCCGCTACCGAATGGAAACTTTCGACTACGCCTGGCCACATGGCCCTTCGGCCGCGTCGTAGTCGCCCGAGGGTCGACCGGCCCGCCCGGTGTCGCTACCCTTCGGTAATGTGACCCAGATTCATGACCTCACGGTGACCGAGCTGGCCGCAGCGATCAGCACAGGAGAGACCTCCTCAGTCGACATAACGGAGCACTATCTTGACCGCATCGACCGCCTGAACGAGCAGGTCGGCGCCTTCTATACGGTGACGCACGAACTCGCCCGCGAGCAGGCGGCGAGCGCCGACAAGGCAGTCCTGGCCAGCCGCAAGAACGGCGGCGAGCTGCCGCCGCTGACTGGCGTGCCGATCCCGATCAAGGACCTGAACATGGTCGCCGGAGTGAGGCTCACCTTCGGCAGTGTTCTCCTGGCCGACAACGTGGCGGACCAGGACGACTACATGGTGGAACACCTGCGGTCGGCGGGCATCGTGATCACTGGCAAGACCGCCACGCCGGAATTCGGCCTGCCCTGCTACACCGAAACCAAGATCGGGCCGCCGGCGCGGACTCCGTGGGACCTGACCCGGTCGGCCGGCGGCTCAAGTGGAGGCGCCGCAGCCGCGGTCGCCTCGGGCCTCGCTCCTGCGGCCCAGGGCAGCGACGGCGGCGGCTCCATCAGGATCCCGAGCAGCGTCTGCGGGCTGTTCGGCATCAAGCCAACCCGCGGCCGCATCTCCCAAGGCCCGATCATGCCGGACCTGACCGGCCTGTCAACCGACGGGCCGCTCGCCCGCACGGTCGCGGACGCGGCGTTGCTGCTCGATGCCATGACGGGCAACCACCCGGGCGACATGTACACGCTCCCGCGCCTGCCGCCTGCAGAGTCGTTCCTCGGCCACGCCGGCCGGGAGCCGGGGCGGCTGCGCATCGCCAGGTCGCTGACCACGCTGATCGACGGCGCCGTCGTGCATCCCGATTGCGTCGCGGCCTACGACGAGGCCTCCAGGCTGCTGGTGTCCCTGGGCCACGAGGTCGAGGACGTGGATCTCCCGTTCCCGAAGGAGGCAGTCCCCTCGTTCCTGGCGCTGTGGTACGCGATGTCCACGCTCGCGCCCATCGCGCCCGACCAGGAAAGCCAACTGCTGCCGCTGACCCGCTATCTACGCGAGAAGGGGATGGAGCTGTCCGCCTCCGATTTGCTGTTCCACCAGGCGATCCTGCAGGGCAGCGTCCGTCCGGCCATGACCGCGATGAACGCCTACGACGCGATACTCACGCCGACCCTGGCCCTGCCGCCGCGGCCCGTCGGCTGGTTCGACGAGGTTTCGCCGCCCGAGAACTTCATCCGGCAGACCCAGTTCACGCCGTGGACCGCGATCTACAACCTCTCCGGCCAGCCCGCGGTGAGCGTTCCCCTGCACTGGACCGACGAGGGCCTGCCGATCGGCATCATGCTGGCGGGCCGCATGGGCGCTGAGGGGACCCTGATCTCGCTGTCGGCCCAGCTCGAGGCGGCTAAGCCCTGGAGGGACAGGCACCCCGCAATCTGGTGACGCGGAGCGCGCACGCCTCGGCCCTGGACGAACCTCGAAATCAGTCGCGAGCGCGTGCCGGGCGCAGCTCCGGGGGATAGTGCCTTCACGGCCGGGGACGCCGTGACTGCGGGGGGCACGGTGAGTAACTGGCTCGAGCGGCTTGGGGGCTTTTCTGCCCGCTGGCACTGGATCGTCATCCTTGCCTGGGTGCTGATTCTGGCCGGGTTGTACGCCGCCAAGGCTGCGTACGGGGGCGAGTACGTCAATAACTACAACGTGCCCGGCACGGAGTCTGACGATGGCCTGAACCGGCTCAACGACACGTTCAGCTCCCAGGGCGGATACTCGGGGCAGATCGTCTTTCGCGCCAAGACAGGGAAGATCACGGCCGACTCCTCGGTCATCAACCAGGTCACGACCAACGTCTCCAAGCTGCCGGACGTGATCAAGGCGGTAAGCCCGTTCGCGTCCCCGTCGAGCGGAATGGTGTCGAAGGATGGCACGATCGCCTACTCCAGCGTGTCCTGGAGCGTCAACCCTTACTCGCTCGACACCGCTTACCTGAACCGGCTCAACGCCGCGACCGCGCCCGCGCTCAAGGCGGGGCTGCAGGTGGAGTACGGGGCGGGTGCCTCCGAGATCGGCCAGAAAACCAAGGACAGCACGTCGGAGATCATCGGACTGGCGCTGGCGCTGGTGCTGCTGCTGTTCATGTTCGGCTCGCTGATTGCCGCGGCCATGCCGCTGGTATCGGCGCTCTTCAGCGTCGGCGCGGGCCTGGCCGCGCTTGGCCTGCTTGCCGCCACACTCACGTTCCCCACCACCGCGCCGACGATCGCCACCCTGCTGGGGCTCGGCGTGGCCGTCGACTACGGCCTCTTCCTGGTCGCCAGGCACCGGGAGCAGCTGGACACCGGCATGGACGTGCTCACCTCGGCCCGGCACGCCGAGGGCACCTCGGGAGCGGCGATCGTGGTGGCCGGCAGCACGGTAGTCGTGTCGATCCTCGGCCTGTACATCTCCGACGTCGCGTTCGTCGGCGCACTCGGACTTGCGGCCGCGCTGACGGTGGCGATCACCATGCTCGCCGCACTGACCCTGGTGCCCGCCTTCATGGGCCTGGCCAGGGAGAACGTACGCGCGCTGGCGGCCAGGGTCCGCGCGCACCGTGCGCACGAGACCACCAGGGAACAGGCCAGGCGGACGGCCGAGGCAGCACGCGAGCAGCAGGAGAACTCAGCCTTCGCCCGGTGGGGCCGCAAGGTCAGCGCCCACCCGTGGCCGTGGGCGGTCCTCAGCGTGGCCGTGCTCGGCATCCTCGCGATCCCGTTCTTTTCGATCACGCTGGGCCAGCCCGATAACGGCACGAATCCCTACTCTGACACCAGCCGGCGTGCGTACGACCTCATGTCCGAGGGATTCGGCGTCGGGTCCAACGGCCCGCTCGCGGTCGTCGTGGTGCTGCCCAAGCAGTCAGCGTCGGCGACGAGCACGCTGCTGAGCACGATGCAGAAGAACGTCAAATCCACCCCCGGTGTCGCGTCCGTCGGTCCCGCGGCGATCAACTCGCCCAAGACCACGGCGGTGTTCAGCGTCATCCCGACCACCCGCCCGCAGGCCAGCCAGACGACCAACCTCGTCAACACGCTCCGCGACAGCGTGCTGCCGAAGTCTCACGTGACCACGTACGTCACCGGCACCACGGCCGGAGGGGTGGACTTCACCAACCGGATCAAGTCTCGGCTGGTCTGGCTGATCCTGGCGGTTATCGCGATCGCGTTCGTACTCCTCACGACGGCCTTCCGGTCGATCGTGATCGCGACGAAGGCCGCGATCCTCAACCTGCTGTCGATCGGCGCGGCCTACGGCGTCATCGTGGCGATCTTCGAGTGGGGCTGGGCCAAGGACCTGATCGGACTGCACACGACGCTGCCGATCCCGGCTTACGTGCCGATGCTGGTCTTCGCCATCGTCTTCGGCCTGTCGATGGACTACGAGGTGTTCCTGCTGTCCAGGGTGCACGAGGCGTGGATTGCCACCAAGGATCCGCATCGCGCGGTCGCCATCGGCATCGGCGGCACCGCCCGGGTGATCACGACGGCGGCGCTGATCATGATCGCTGTCTTCACCAGCTTCGTGATCAACCCGGACCCGACGGTTAAGATGCTCGCGCTCGGGATGGCCTTCGCCGTCCTGATCGATGCGTCCCTGGTTCGGATGATCCTGGTGCCGTCGGTGATGACGCTGCTCGGCAAACACGCCTGGTGGATGCCGAAGTGGATGGAGCCGATCGTTCCCCACCTGCAACTTGAGGGCAGCATGGCGGCCGAGGCGGCCCCGCCCTCCGAGATCACGATGCTGGAATCCATCAAGGAGGAGCGAGCCAGGCAGGACAGCGCCACCGCGCCGGCTGCCGACTCGGTCCGTTCGAAGCAGGACAAGTCCGAACCTGAATCCGGCAATTCTCGTGACGCGTTACGTGACGACTAGTCGCGAACCACGGACGAGACGGGCAGTCGGCCGGATGGTCCGCTATGGGCAATTTCAGGCCCGGGCCGCGCTGGTGCCGGCCCAGTGCGTAGTGTCTGCGTCATGGAGTGGGCTCGGCCGGGGGAAAGGCCACGAGCCGTACGCACTGCCGCGGTGGTGGCGGTCGGCGTGCTGGTCGCGGTCGGTGCGCCGCTGACCGCTTGCTCCTCGGGCAGTTCGTCCACGCCCCAGGCCACGGCGGCCAGCTACCTGGCCGACTGGGCTAGCCGCGACTGGTCGGCGATGCGGGCGCTAGTCGCCGGCCCGCCGGCCGACTTCGCCGCGGTGAACGCGGCCGCCCTCACGAACCTCACTGTCACCCGCGCCAGCTACGCGGCGGGCCGGATGCACGTCGGCGGCAGCAGCGCGCACGAGACGGTAACCCAGCACCTCCAGCTAGCCGGCATCAGCACCGGGATCACGATCGCGTCGGTCCTCAGGCTCGTCGAAAGCTCTGGTCAGTGGCTGGTCAACTGGTCTCCCGCGACGATCGCGCCGCAGCTTCAGCCCGGCGACCGGCTATCGCTGCAGGTGAACTGGCCGCCGCGGGCGCAGATCCTGGGCTCCGGGGGCGCGCCGCTGACGACTCAG
>JASIBJ010000111.1 GCA_030045215.1 Streptosporangiaceae bacterium
GGGCCCGGTAGACCGGGTTGGCGCGCTGGGCTCCCCAGACGGCCCTCCACGCGGCCAGCCGCAGCCCGGGTCGTCCCTGCCCGGTCAGCCTGGTCCGGCCTGAGAAGGCGCCGGACAGTTTCTCCCGCGGCGCCAGCCCGGCGTGCTTGACGACGGCCCGGCCGGTGGCAAACCGCCGGAGGTTACCGGTCTCGGCCAGGATCGCCGCTGCGCCGACGGCGGACAGGCCGGTGATCGAGGTGACCAGGCCGGTCAGCCTGAGCTCATCCAGGACCGCGGTCATCCGCTGCTCGGCCTGGCTGATCCGGTCGTGGGTGAGCTGCCAGTCTTCCAGCAGAAACGTGATCCTCTCGAACGCGCCGGGCCGGTGCGCGATGACGCCGGCCCGATCGGCGAGTGCGGCAAAGACATTGCGGACGATGCGCAGGCAGGGCTTCTGCTTGCCGCGGCGAGTCACCTCCCGGCGGACTGCGTGCTCGAACCGCGCCGCCCCAAGCCGCCGGGTCCGGGCCAGGTCCCCGCCGTCCCGGCCGGCGACCACTGCCAGCGCCGCTATCCAGGTAACCGACCGGAACGGCTGCCTGGCCGCATCGAGGGCAGCGGGCCAGGCGCACTCCAGCAGATCCCGCATCTGCTGAACCTGGCTGCCGACCTCGGTGAGCAACTGCTCGCGGCGCACCCCCAGGTGCCGCAGCCGTGCCCAGGTCTCATCGACCGGCTCGGGAACATAACACCGCAGCTGCGCGGTCAGGCGGGCGATCAGCACCGCGTCCTTGTCATCGGTCTTGTCGAAAGTCAGGTCCTCTGTCCGCCGCGACCACGACGTGACGACCGGCTGCACGCACACGAACGGCATCACCCGATCGGTCGCCAGCTGCCACAGGACCTGCCACCGGTGGCCGGTCGGCTCGCACGACACAGTTAACCCGGCCCATCCATCAGCTGCCGCCCGCCCGGCAGCCCAGTCCAGCGCCGAGCCCAGATCCCAGGCCCGGCACCGGAACGTACGCCGCGCAATCACCCTCGAGTCGTGATCAGTCACCACGACCATCTGCTTGCTGCCCGCCAGGTCAATCCCGGCGATCGCGTTGGTCACCGGCACCAGAGCCCGCAGCCGCTCCAGCCGGGCGTTGCGATTGCGGTCACCTCGAGACACGCCACTACCGTTGGCCATGAACGTCCTCCTGATTGCATGGGACACCAAGCCCGCAGCGCATCAGGGGGACGTTCCTACGTCACCAACCGACATGCAGAACGTGTTTCTATGCCGCTCCTCGTGCGTGACTCGCGCTTCCTCGCCGGGCGGCGAGTTCAGATCGTGGCTACCCGTGACGCCGGGCCCGCGACTGTTTCGGCGACCTGCCGACACCCGGCGGGAATGTTCAGCCGAACAGTCTTACCATTGGTACCCGGCCCGCGATACCGGAGCTGGCTGTAAAGCCAGCCACGACGGAAGTCCGCAAACCACGCGGCCTCTAGCGGCGCCTGGGTGATCGTCTTGTGCAGGAACGGCCTGGAGATCCGGCAGGACAGCAGCTGCCGCTGGCTGGTGATCGCAATGACCAGCACGGATCTGGTCCACCACGATGCTGACACGACGACACCCGCTGATCCGCCCAATGCAATGTCCGCGGCATACAGGCCCGGCAGTCCCAGTATGAATGGCATCACCAGCAGAATGGCGAACAGTTCGCTTGCTACGATCCACCAGTTCATCGACCAGCCGGTCAGGCCCCAGAGCCGGAAAGTAATCTGATCTCCCGGTGCGACAAGCTGTTCCAGTTGGCGGAAAGCCCCAGGGTATGGCTCGGCTGTCCTGGCCATCTTGACCTCGCAACTGCCCGTCGGCCCGGCACGCTCGCCTTGAGCGTAGTCGCTCGTGCGCGCAGGAACCAGGGCCAGCACTTACCTGGGGGCAGGCCCAGAACTGATACGGGCCCGCAGTGTTAGCGGGAGCAGGCGCACTTACTATGCCGCTGGTCGAGATGGAGTTCCCGCCTCGCCACTGGTGCCGGGCTCACGTGAACCGCGCCCACGTACTCTCCGGGGGCCGGCGCTTCCGTGTGGCCCGTCCAGGACCCTCAGCCGCGTCGAGGCGGTTATCCCGGGATTGCGGTTCCTGGCTGTGGCGGTGCGAGCGGTGGCGGGTAGCGCTTGCGGAGCTTTGCCTCGAGCGTGCAGTCGAGGTCAGCCGTATCGTCTGCCTGAATTCCGCGAGCAGGGCGTCCAGGTCCGGTGTCGGACCGGGGCTGGCTGCGGTCGGCAGATTTTCTTCACGAATTGTGGCCCCGCCTTGGTGGTGGTGACTTTGCGGCGGTGGTGGGGCGGCGTCTCGTCACGAATTCTGGCCCCACCCTGGTTCTGATCTTCGCGTCGGTGTCGCCGGCGCACGGAATTCCAAGCCGGTCTCTTCCTTAACCTCCCGGCTGATCGTGTCCTCCGGCTGCTCGCCGGGGATCCTCAGAGATGGGGCCACATCCCGCTCCTGAGAATCGAACTCCGGATGGTTCACTTGTCAGCACATTGACGATTTTCCTGGCGAGTCTGAATTGGCTTGTCAGAATCTCTATCAGTAGTGTTAGTTGGTTGCGGAGCCTGGCCAACCATCGGCCGGTCACCCTGGGCCAGGCGAGAACGTTTCCTGGAGGTCACGATGGCGCTGGACGCTTCGCTGATACTTGGCTCGCCGCAGCTTGCCGGGGTGAAGGTGAATCACAAGGGCATGGCTGCAGGGGCAGCCGGCGGGCTCGTCGGCACCGTGGCCGCCGCGGTCGTGAGCGGCCGGGGGGATCGGGCCTCGGACAGGACGCCCGCTTTCGGCCGGCTCGCGTTCCTGGCGGTCACTGACGACGAGCTCGCCCTGGTAGGGCTCAAGTCAGGCGCGTTAAGCGTGAGAATGGGCGACGTCATCGAGCGCGTCCCGCGCGGCCATGTGAGCTCGGCAGAGTTAGGACGCGGCCTACCCGCCTCGCTGACTATCGCATTCCGCGATGGCGGGATCTGGCGGCTCGAGGTCCCGCCGCCCAACAAGAAGCAGGCCGAGTCCGTCGTAAGAGTGCTCAGCGGCTAACTCAGCCGACCCGGCGGTTATCGCCTGCGTTCTAGTTCGCCGAGGATGCCTGTCCCGCGCCCGTCCGCGCGGTCGGCCAAACGTCGGCGGTTTACCGAGCTGCGGTGCGCGGGGCTGGAGCATCGTGGCGCGGCGCGCGAAGTCGGGGTCTCGCGGCCAATGCGTCTGAACGCCGCCAGCCCGGGTCCGCCGACCCGAGGGTGAGATCAAGTCGGCCCTCGGACGCTGACCATTTGCTTATATTTGCGAGCTTTGGACTCACTATCGCTTGCACGAGGTTCCTCCCCGGATGGTAGATGAGCCGCAGGCCGGGCCTGCGGTATGCCGTGGCTATGTCGGGCGCATCGGCGTCCCGTAGGTGATGTCCGCGCACTCGTCGATGACCGCCTGGATATGGTGGCGACTGAGAGCTGCCGTGCCTGGGGTGACCTGGCGCAACCCTGCCTCGGCGGCCAGCTGCTGGGCCTCAGCCTCGGCGATCCACTTGCCGATCTCCTCGGGGTCGCCGCCGGCGTCGAGCACGGCCCGGTAGCGGGCCATCTTGCTGGTGGCGTCCTCGATCCGCGCGAGAGCCGTCTGCCCGGCTGCGTGATCGGTCTCGGCCTGCTGGCCGCACATGATCTGGTCGATCGTGCCTGTGAGGTGGGCCGGGGCAAACACGGTGGCGAGCCACTGGTTGACCTTGACGTCGAAGGCGTCCTGGCGCAGGTAGACGCTGCGCGGGTGGCTGATCTTGTTGGCCAGTGCAATACGGGTCGGGAACCGGCACCCGTAGTACGGTGCCGCGTTGATCCAGTTTCCCTGCATGCGGCGTTCGCATATGGCCCAGAACAGCGCGCCAGCGAAGGCATAGTGGCGCTCCGGCTCTTGTGGTTTGTGTTGGCAGGTCCGCGCCCGCGCGCGGCCAGCACATCCTGGGCCCGCCGGAAGGTCTGGGCGTCGATTACCGGCGGGTGAGTGATCTGCTCCGATCAGATCCACGTGCCCTGGTGGTTCCACCGCATCTCGGTCTCGTGCCCGAGGGCAACGTCGTTGACGTCGATGAGCACCTCGTCCTTGCGCTGCAGGTTTCACACCTGCCGCAGGGTGTAGCGGGATTGGTGAGGATCGCGCGGACGGCTCCTCCGCCTTCGATCCGCTGTGTCAGTTTGGTTTGACACGTGCGAGGGTGTCAGTCTAAATTGACAGGCGTGGACATCGAAGAACTCGGCGTAAGCCTCTCCTCCGATGACCCGGCGATCGGGCTTCGCGCGTCCCTGGCGCTGCATCGTCTGGCGGAGCGGGTCGAGGCGAACCAGGTCGCGTTGGCCCGGCAAAAGGGCTGGTCGTGGCAGCAGATCGGCGACGCTCTGGGCGTCACCCGCCAGTCCGTGCACACCAAGTACAACAAGGAGTGAACATGGCCACCGAAACCGCTGCGCCAGAGGTGCATCACGCGTGGGCCATCTATTTGCAGGCCACTGAGGAGGCCCGCCGCCGGGGCGATCGCCGGACCGGCACCGATCACCTCTTGCTCGCCTTGCTGGAGGATCCCTCGGCCGAGGCCGTGCTGGGCGTGAGCCTGCAGCAGGCTCGCCAGGCCCTTGAATCGCTCGATCACCAAGCCCTGGGTGCCCTGGGCCTGGCGCCCGGCGCCGACGCTCCCGCACTGCCGATGCACGCCGTCCCCAAGAAGCCGAGGCTCAGGGACGTCGCGACAAAGGATCGCTTCCGCATGACGCCCGCGGCCAAGAAAGTGCTGGAGGACGCGGCCCGGCCCAATCGCCGGAAGGCCTGGGTCACTGCCGGGCAGGTACTGGCCCAGATCCTCGCCCTCCAGCCACCAGATCCTGCGGCGGCGCTGCTGGGCGCTCTGGGCGTGAACACGCCCGAGGTGCAGCGCCGATTGGCCAGCGATGCCGCGGTCCCGCACAACGATCGGCCACGCGGATGACGGCGGTCGTCCAAGCCGAGTCGCTGACCAAGCGCTTTGGCGGGGTCCCGGCGGTCACGGATCTGTCGTTTGCGCTGGAGGCCGGGACGATCACGGGCTTCCTCGGCCCGAACGGCGCTGGCAAGACGACGACGCTGCGGATGATCCTGGGTCTGGCGGCGCCCACGAGCGGGCGAGCGCTGGTGTTCGGCCGTCCTTACTCAGAGCTGCCGGGTGCGGCACTGCGGGTCGGTGCCGTGCTCGAGGCGACCGACTTCCATCCCGGCCGTTCGGGCCGCGATCACCTGCGGATGCTCGGGCAGGCCGTCGATGTTCCTGACTCACGCGCAGACGAGGTGCTGCGCCTGGTGGAGCTAGGTGCCGCTGCCCGGCGGCGGGTGAAGGGATATTCGCTGGGGATGCGGCAGCGGCTCGGGCTCGCGGTCGCGCTGCTGGGTGACCCGGAGCTGCTGATTCTCGACGAGCCGGCCAACGGGCTTGACCCGGAGGGCGTTCGCTGGCTGCGGGACTTCCTGCGCAGGCTGGCCGCAGAGGGCCGCACCGTCCTCATCTCCAGTCACGTGCTCGCCGAGGTCGCGCAGACGGCCGACCGGGTGCTGATCATCAGTGGCGGGCGGCTTGTGCTCTCGTCCCCGCTGGCAGAGCTCACCGCCCGTGCTGGCGGCGCGGTTCGCGTCCGCAGCGGCGATCCGCAGCGGCTTACCACGGCGCTGCGTGAAAAGGCGCTGCAGGTGACGACGGGTACCGACCACGCGCTGCTCGTCCAGGGAGCGTCGAGCGAGCGGGTCGGTGAGATCGCATTCGCCGCCGGCGTCCCGGTGCATGAGCTGGTCAGTGACGCAGGCTTGCTGGAGGACGTCTTCCTAGAGCTGACCTCGGGGGCTGCGGCGTGATCGCGCAAATCAAGGCAGAGCTGCTGAAGATCCGCTCGACCCGGACCGCACTCGGGCTGATCCTCGGGATGGTCGCGCTGATTGTGCTCTTCACGCTGCTGACCGGGCTGCTCACTCATCCAGGCGGGCTTGCGAGCAGGGAGGACCAGCGTGAGCTGCTGAGCCTGGGCAGTTTCGCAGACGTGTTCTCGGCACTTGCCGGGGTGCTGCTGGTGACCAGCGAGTACCGTTTCGGCACGATCCGGCCAACGATCCTGTTCAACCCGGGGCGCGCACGCCTTCTGACCGCGAAGGTCGTCGCCGGCGCACTGGCCGGAGTCGCGTTCGGATTGCTGGCTGAGGCAATTGGCTGGGCGATCGGATACGCCATCCTCGACGGCCGTGGCGTCACCGTAGTCCTCAGCAGCGGCGACATCCTGCTGCTCACTCTCGGCGGGCTCGCCGGCGCAGCCCTGTGGGGAGCGATCGGCGCCGGTGTCGGAGCGATCATCCGCCACCAAGTCGGCGCCGTCATCACGCTACTGGCCGTGAACCTCGTCGTCGACGAACTCCTGTTCGGCCTCGTCCCCTCGGCTGGGCGGTTCACGCCAACACGGGCTACGGATGCGCTGACGGGCCTGCGAGTCGATCACCTGCTCTCGCCAGGCGCCGGCGCACTCACGTTGATCGCCTGGGCCTGCATACTGGCGACTGCCGGCATCGCCCTGTCCGCTCGGCGGGACATCAACTGACTCCCGGATCCACCCGCAAACTCCGCCGCCAAGCTCCGCCCCGCGAAGATACGACAAGACTCGGACGCGAGCCCCGCAGAAGCCAGCCGACGTGGACGGTCACCAGCTGCAGCCAGGACTCAGCTTCCAGAGTCCGGTCGGCGCGGTACGCACCGGGAGATCACGGGCCGCGAGACCGAGCGCCTGGCCGAACTCGATGGCGGATCGAACCGCCGACCTTCCGCTTCTCAGGCGACAGCACGGCCTGCCTTGACCAGGGACTCATCCTCTTGAAGCACTAACGTCGGCGCCTATCGGCCGTCACGCCCTAGCGCTAGAGCGACTTGATCTGTGCGGCGGTCAGCCGGATGGGCCCGGTCCGACATCCACGCCTAACGGCGGCTCACCGCGCGCTCATCAAGAAGCTTGCACCGCTTCACGATCCGGCCGGGGCAAGCCGAAAGGCAGCGGGCAGCCGTGTGTTTGTGCGTTATCGGGCTGGACGTAATCGCCCACACATGCCGCGATCGACTCGGGCGTCCTGCTGGTCCTGGGCGCCGCCGCGGGGCGGCGGTGAGGTTACGGCGCAGCTGCCGGAAGCGCTGCGGTGTCGAACAGGCAGCATGCCTCGAGGTCTGGGCATTCGCAGTCGGCCGCTGCCTGTAGCCAGCGTTGCACCAGGACTGCACGCTCGATCATGGCGGCCACCTGCGGGATCTTACGTCCGGCCACCTGGCGCAGGCGGCCGGCCGCGGCGGCTTCATCGCCCGGCTCCGCGCGGACCAGCGTCTTGATCTCATCAAGGGTTAGCCCGGCGCGCTGTGCGGTGTCGATGACTGCGAGCTTTCGCACTGTGCCCTGGTCATAACGGCGCTGGCCGCTGCGGCGCGCCGGCTCGGGCAACAGTCCGATCTCTTCGTAGTACCGGATCGTGGACGCGCGCCGCCCGGTCAGCCGCGCGAGTTCACCGATAGTCAGCAAATCGCCCAGCACGGAACCTGGTCCTTGACTTCAAGCCGACTTGAACATATCCGATGCTAACTGACCCGTCCAACCCGGCACCTGGAGGAACCGGTGGAATTTTTTCCCGACGCAGCCCCGCTGGCATGCTCGCTCGGTCAGGACGACCTGGCCGACCGGCAGCGGCGCTGGCACGCGCTGGCCGATCGCGCGATCATCGACGTTGCCTGGACCGACCGCGGCATGCGATTGCGCTTTCGCGCCGAGCCCGGCGTCGAGGCTGAACTCCACGACCTGGCCGCACTCGAGCGGGACTGCTGCGCGTTCGCCGACTGGGCTGTAGTCACCGACGGCGAAGCCTTCGCGATCGACGTCCGCGGTACCAGCGCGGAATCGGTGCCGGTCGTACAGGAGATGTTTACAGGCCTTGCCGCCGCATCCGGCGACGGACCCCCAACCGTATCTTTATGCATCATCGCGCTGGGCACCAACGCACGGATCTGCCGCGATGGACACGCAGGGAGTAGGCGAGCGCTGCGCGCGACGAGTCCGTGCACGTGGTAATTCGCTGGCGACATGCCGGTGATGATGCGCACTATGCGGTCGTGGAGAAGCAGGCTGAAGCGCTCGAACCGGCCGACGACGTGATAGTCCATGACGTCGGCGACGAGCAGGTCGGCCTGCAGGCGCCAGTGGTCATCGACAGGTGCCCGGATCATCGAGCAGGCACTGGACGGCGTCGCGGAAGGAGCTTCCCGCGGCAGAAATCGCCATCGCAGCCTCCACATGTCCCCGGCGAACGCC
>JASIBJ010000112.1 GCA_030045215.1 Streptosporangiaceae bacterium
TTGTAGCCGAGTTCGGCGTTGATCCGCGTCATGTGGACGTTGGACTCGGCGTTGCCGGTCAGGATGTGGCGAAGGCCCGGCTCGTGCCGAATCACCAGGTCCAGCATGGCGATCTTGACGAGCAGCCCCAGCCGGTGGCCTCTGTCCTGCGGGCGGACGACCGTGATGCCCTGACTGGCCCAGCCAGGCATGGCCGGGTCGGCGCTGAGCTGGGTGATCGCGGCAAACTCGTCGGTGCCTGGCCGGCGGGCGGCCACGGAGTACAGGTGCAGGCCCCGTTCGGCGGCTGACTGATCTGTTGCCATGATCCGGTCGACGTCCCACATGTCCGGCTCGCGTCCGGCATCCCGCGGCGCGTCGGACATCGCCGTTCCGACCCGCGCGACTTGCTCAAGGTGCTCGGCCGGGCTGGGTCCGCGCCACGAGATGAGCTCATAACCCGCGGCGCCTCGCGAGGCGGCGGTCCGCAGTCCTGCTACCCGGCCGGGCAGGTCCTGGCCGATCTCCTGGATGCTGATCAGCTCGGCGAGGCCGGTGCGCGCGCCCACGGCCGCGGCGAAGCAGCCGCCCGGTGAGCCATCGCGCACCTTCGTCCGGGTGAGGTCGGTGCTGGCGACGAGGACCCGGCCTGCCTGCCTGGCGCGATCTCGGCAGTGCTCGAGTAGTGCGGTGCCGATCCCGGCGCGCCGCCTGGCGGGACTGACGAACAGCCCGGCAAAGGCCACGCCGAGGTTGTCGCGGTCCGGCAGCACCAGCTGATAGAAGGCGACGGGATCGCCGGAGTCGTCGCTGGCAAGCCAGGCTTGCTGCGGGCGGCCGCCGAGTTGCCACCAGTGGCTGAAACCCTCCAATGACTGTGGCGGCAGGCAGGGATGGTCGATAGGCCGCGCCTCTTCCATGATCCGGTAGCACGCGCGCATGCTGTCCGCGTCTGCTAGCGGCTCGAACTGATCAAGGCGCACCCGGTCAGCTAACAGTGCCGACCTGCCCGGGTCAATCGCATATTCGCCGCCGACGCGGATAGCCGTGGCGCGCTCCCGGCCGTCGAGTTCGCTGACCAGAGTCATGAGCTGCGCAGCGCCGACTACTCCCCGCTGAGAGCGCGTGCTGAGCCCGGTGACGAGCGCGGCGGGGCCGGGCGCGGTCCCGTTTTCGGACCGCACTCGTGGGTATCAGCAGCTTCACCGAGAGTTGTTTCCCGTGGTGCTGAGGGTGCGGTACTCGCCGCTCATGGCGGCGGTAGCGAGAGATCACTGGAAATACTCAAAATCCTGCCGCTGCCTCAGTCACTGCTGGCGCACGGGGTGAACGACATAGGGGGAACAGTGCCACCAAGGACATCCAGCGCTGCTACTCGGCCATCAGCGAGATCCGCCACTCGCTCGCCACGCAGCCCGCGGACAACGGCCAAGAGAACGGTCAGCGGGAACGGCCGCGCCCGTCGCGCCGTCTCCAGCCAGCCGTGGCTGCACCAGCGCGGGGTAGAAGTGCAGAAATTCGGAACGGTTCGGCAATTCCCGCTGGGCCTGTCGTACGACGCGCGGATGTACTCGTGTGAGCGCCTCAACCAGGTCCTTGCGGATACGCAGATTCTGTATGCCCTCTACAAGAAGCACCACTGGCTGATGCGGGGGCCGACCTTCTACCAGCTGCATCTCCTGCTGGACAAGCACGCCGGCGAGCAACTCGAGCTGGTGGACATGATCGCGGAGCGGGTGCAGACCCTGGGCGGCGTGGCTGTCGGCGATCCGCGACACGTCGCGGAGATCACGAGGATCCCGCGCCCGCCGAACGGAGCCGAGGAGGTACCGGCGATGCTCTCGCGGCTGCTCGAAGCGCACGAGACGATCTTGATCGACGCGCATGACGCCGCGGCCAAGACGATGGAGATGGGCGACGACGGAACCAACGACCTGCTGGTTTCCGACGTGATCAGGACCGGAGAGCTGGAGGCCTGGTTCCTCGCCGAGCACCTGGTGGACACTCCGCTGGTTCACGCCTGACCTTCGGGGCTTTCGGCCCGAGCCTGATGAAGGGGCGTTCATTGTGGTTCACCGCGCACCGTCTCGCGCATCCCGAGCGACCACCGACCAGGAAGCGCTGTGAACGTCTGCTTCCTGGCGGATGTCTGTTCCGTCATTGATCGATCGCCAGCACTACCGACGGACGTCACCATTCGGTCGACCGCCGAGGCCGACGTGACACTCCTGGCTGAGACGTACCTGCGCGCTTTCGGTCCAGCGGTGGCCGGGAGCCTGAACGATGCTGTCGCGGCGATGAAGGCGGCATCGGCCGGCGCGTGGGGTCCGCTATGGCCGGAGGCGTCACCGGCAGCCTGGCGAGGCGGCGAGCTAGCTGGCGTGGTCCAGACCGTACGGCGCCCGTCGTGGGAAGACGCGCCCGACTGCCCGTGGCTAATCGACGTGTTCACCGACCCGCGTCACCGGCGAGCCGGCATCGCTCGCGCCCTCATCGGGGCAGCTTGCCGCGCGATGAGCGCAGCGGACGAGCCACACGTCGGGCTGACAGTGGACGACGGAAACCTGGCCGCAGTCACGCTCTATAAGTCGCTCGGCTTCTCGCAGTCCACCTAGCCAACGTCAGCGCGCCACGTCCTACGGCAGCTCGCACTTGCGATTGCTGACCCGGATGCTCTGCACGACGCCTGGGCCGACGCCACCGAAGAGAAAGGCCAGGACGGCCACGGCCGCCTTGTGACCATCGGCCCAGGGAAAAGTCGAAGCGATGAGGCCGGCACCAAGAGCGTCAGCCCAGACATGCACATAGCTGGTCTGCCGTCGGCCACGCCGGAGTACACGCCAGCGGGGCCGACGCGCGGACCAGGTCGGCAGCTCGCGGACAATGTGACCGCCGAGGCAAAGCCCGGCGCCGCAGAGGCACACGGTCGCCACCACGTGGACGGCCTTTCCATTGGAAGCGCAGAGGACCAGGGCCACGGCGCCCAGGATGAACTGGCCCACCAGCAGCATGCTCACGGGCCGGCGAAACGGCCAGAACTGCCGCGCCAGGGCGGAGGCGGCGATGGTCATCGCTCCGGCGGCACCGGCAAGGAGGAACACCAGAACCCACCGCTCAGGAGGCTGGCTTGGCAGCGCGCGTCCGGCGGTGGCTTCTCATCCGGACAACCTCAAGTTGCAGGTCGCTCATATTGCTCCAACGTGGGCCCTATCGCCTGCACTGCGCGGCGGTCCGTCAACGAAGACGCTAGCACTGGTCAAGGCGAACAGACATCGGCCGAGGGAGCGCGACTGATACGCGGCCAGGCGGCAGGACCTGCCCGGGTAAGGCCAGGGTTAGGCCTGGGTGAAGCGGACGTGCAGGCCGGAACGGCGCAGCACCCGGAAAAACCAGAGAGCGGAAAGGCAGGCACCTGCGACTACACCGCCGATGGTCACCAGCGTCGCGAGCCGCAGAACCACACTGGCGGGGGCGACCGCTAGCACCGCTGCCAGCCACGCGGCCGAGATCGCGAATATCGCGGCCCACAGCCAGGTCGCATGCTGGAAGAACCGGTCCAGTCCAGGATTACGGGAAGACGGCTGGCGCAACCCCACGACCTCCGCGGCCAGCTGGGCCACCAGCGGCTGACGCGTTCGCGCGGTCCGCGCGAACAGCACGCACAGGGCCAGGTTGGCCAGGGGGAACTGGAGCAGGAACACCAGAGTGCTCCCGGTGGCAACCACCAGGGCCGTCTGTAGCGTGAGCACGACGGCCGAGATCACGAGCAGCCCGGGGACACTGCGGGTAACCAGCTTGCGTAGAGCGACAGTCGCCCAGATCACGCCGGTCGCTATCACCATGCCGAGAGCGCGCCCGCCCAGCGCCGCCCCGGCGAGGTATCCCGCAACAGGCAGGCCAAGGGACTCGCCCAGGTTCCATCCCGCGGTCAGGATCAGCAGCCTCAGGCGGGGCAGTTCGAGGTCCCCGCGCTCGGCGTACCGGGCGTCCACGGTAGTCGCGGGCAGATCCGGCCGAAGTGGCGACTGCCTGCTCACGTCTGCTCCTCCGCTCTCCCTCGGTCGGACTCCCGAAGGCTGTGCCGCGCTGGTTTGCGCAGGGGCCCTCAGCACGCCGCGTTCGGCAGTCCCAC
>JASIBJ010000113.1 GCA_030045215.1 Streptosporangiaceae bacterium
CGGCCGAGCCGGCATCGCACCCGAGGACTTCTTCGAGGGTAACGCGGTCGGCGCCGCTGCTGGCCGGGCCCGCCAAGGCAAGCAGCAGCCAGGCCCCGAGAGGAGAGGCGACGTGGTGGCGGTCGCCGATGGCCGCGTGCAGCCGGGCTGCGTAGCCCGATACGCACGCAGCGACGTCGCACGTCTTAGTGCTCACAGCCAAACGTTAGCCGTCGCCGCCGTTCCGCTTGAACAATCCGGGCCCGGGCTGCTCGCGCCTTCCGAGCATAACGAAGCTGAACACACCGCCCACCAGCACCAACCCGGCCGACAGGTAGAGCGCGGCGTGCAGTCCCGCCTCGAAGGCGTTGTATGCGGCGTTCAGCACCTCCGTCCCGATTGACCCGTAAGCCGCGGCCTGCTTGGCCGCCAAGGGGCCGGTGGCGCTGCCGGTCTCGACCCCGTTGATCACCACATTCTGCAGCGCCGCGGGCAGGTGCAGCTTGGCCATGCTGGCGACGATGTCCGAGTGCAGTTGCGCATTGACGAGCGCCCCGAGCACGGCCACGCCGGTCACCGCGCCGATCTCGCGGCTGGTATTGGTAGCTGACGCGGCCATGCCCGAGCGCTCAGGCGGAATCGAGGACAGGGCGGCCGAGGTTGCCGGCACGACGGTGGCGCCGACGCCGATGCCGGCCAGCGACAGCGAGGCCGCAAGCGGCAAGTAGGAGGGATGCGGGCTGATCGTCACCGCGGTCAGCAACAGTCCGGCCGCGAACAGCAGGCACCCGATGAACATCGACCAGCGCAGCCCGGCGCTGATCGTCCAGAAGCCGGCCAGCACAGACGCGAGCACCATCAGCACGGTCATCGGCAGGAAGATCTCCGCGATCTGGAAGCCGGAGTCGGCGACAACCTCCTCCAGGTACAGCGCTGTGAAGAAGAACACGGCGAATGTCGCGAAATAGGCGCAGAAGGCGAGCACGTTGGCGGTCAGGAACCTCGGCACGCGCAGGAAGCGCGGGTCGAGCAGCGGGTACGGGGTCTTGTACTCCCACCACGCGAACGCGAATACAGAGGCCACGAAGATGCACAGCAGCGCGATCACGACCGGGGAGGCGAATCCGCTGCTCTCGGCCATGATCACCGCGAACGCCAGCGCGGAGATGGCGGCGCCGCCGAGAACGAAGCCGGTGATGTCCACCCGGTGCGCGCCTGGGTCGGAGTTCTCCGGGAGCACGATGGCCGCGGCAATCAGGGCGATCGCGCCGACGATGAGGTTGAACCAGAAGATCGCCCGCCAGCTCCAGGCGCCGACGAGGGCCCCGCCGAGAACCGGCCCGAGCGCGAGAGCCAGGCCGGAAACGGCCGTCCACACGCCGAGCGCGCGGGCGCGGGTCCGCTCGGTCGTGTACAGGTGCCGCAGCATCGAGAGCGTGCCGGGCTCGCTGGCCGCCGCGCCAAAGCCCATCACGGCCCGGCCGCCGATCAGCAGCGCGACCGCGTGGCTGCCGCTCGCCGAGCCGCACAGTATTGAGCCGCCGCAGAAGATGACGATGCCGATGATCATGACCCGCTTGCGGCCGAACTCATCGCCGACCATGCCGAAGGCGAGCATTGCCCCGGCGAACATCAGCGCGTAGGCGCCGACCACCCACTGCAACGACGAGACACCTGCGTGCAACTGCGTCTGAATGTTGCCGAGGGCAACGCTGACGATCGTGTTGTCGAGGAACGTCAGGAACAGGACGACGCACAGCACCGCGAGGGCGATGGGGCGCCCGCCATGCCGGACAGGCGCCGCCTCGCCCTCAGAGATGTCGACCGGGCTGACCACGCGCTATCCAGAGCTCGAGCAGGCGGCCGGAAGGCTCTTCAGGCCCTCGAGCTTGAGCAGTCCGCAGAAGCTTTGCACGCCCACCTTCCAGGTTCCGTTCTGCAGAACGGCATCTCCGCTCTGGTTCGGAAGCGCGGTCGCCCCTCCGATTAGAATGTCGTATTTTACTAGCGCTTGACTAGACGAGACCATGCCCACGCTCAGGACCTTGGCCGACGCCGTCGACGCGAGGCCGTGGCCGGACTGGGCCTTGAGGATGGACTGGAATTCTGAGCCGTCCTCGAGCAGCTTGACGCGTGTCGCGACCGGCGTGGAGGCAGCGAAGAAGGTCATCCAGTTACTCTTGATCTGAGCCTGCGCGCTGCTGGTGGACGGCGACGAGGACGTCGGCGTCGCGGCAGGCGAGGATGAAGACGGCGGTGAGGTACTGGAGCTAACGGACGGGGTGCTGCTGCCGCAGGCCGTCGCCAGGGCCGCCACCGCGCAGGCTCCGAGTATCGCCGCGGTCTGAGTATTGCTTTTCATACAGCTATTCTCCAACTAGGGCTCAGGTAACGGCATTCCGCGGAGTCGCGAGGTTCTCCGGCGACTTCGGTGGTTTCACGGATGAACTGGGATGATCTGTTCCACGTAGGCTGACACGCGTGTCAGTTCCTGCCCGTATCACCGCTGAACTCCCGCCGTGGCATGCTGCTACCGTGTCTGATCTCCAGGCGCTACGCGACCGCATGCGCCAGTTCTCGGCTGACCGGCAGTGGAATAGCTACCATGATCCCAAGTCGGTACTCCTCGC
>JASIBJ010000114.1 GCA_030045215.1 Streptosporangiaceae bacterium
CTGCTGCTGCTTGACGAGCCGACGACGGGCCTGGACCCGGTTGGCCGGCGTGAGGTGTGGGAGGCAGTACGCGGCCTCGCCGCGGGCGGCACCGGGATCTTGCTGACCACGCACTATCTGGGGGAAGCCGACGAACTAGCCGACCATGTCGTCGTAATCGATCACGGGCGCGCGGTCGCCGCCGGCTCCCTGAGCGACCTCAAGGCGAGCGTCGGCCGCGACGTTATCGAGGTCTCCGTCGCCGATCCGGCGTCACTGTCGGCGGCGGGCGACGTCCTGCGGCGGGCCACGGCGGCCGAGCCCCGGCTTGACCCGGTGAGCCGCCGGGCTCACGTCGCGGCCAGCGGCGGGTCTGCGGAACTGGGCACCGTGATCGACCGCCTGGCCGAAGCGGCCATCGCCGTCGAGGAGATCGGCATTCGCAGGCCCACGCTCGACGAGGTGTTCCTGACCCTGACCGGCGAGTCCGCCCGGGGAGAAGGAGAACCAGCCCTGACCGGGCAGGCGCATGAGAGGAGCCAGAAATGATCGTGACCGAGGCTTTCGCCCGGCCCGCTCGCGCGCCGGGCACCACCGGCTCGGCGCTGCACGTGGCGCGCCGCGTGCTGCTGAAGTACATCAGGACGCCGGGCCTGAGCGTCATGGGCATCGTGCAGTCCGGCATGTTCTTGTTCAGCTTCAGGTACGTCTTCGGCGGCGCGATCCATGCCGGGCCGGTGAGCTACGTCAACTATCTCGTCCCGGCCTACGTCGCCACGGTTGTCCTGTTCACCGGCGGCGGCATCGCGGTCGCGGTCGCAGAGGACCGGGCGGCCGGGTTCACCGACCGGCTCCTGTCGCTGCCGGTGCCGCGGCTGTCGCTGGTGCTCGGCCGTACCCTGGCCGACTCCACGACCAACGTGTGGTCGATCTTGACCACGGCGGCGCTCGGGTTCGCGTTCGGCTTCCGGCTGACGGGAACAGCAGCCGACGGCCTGGCCGCGCTCGGTCTCTGCCTGGTCTACGCGGTCGTCTTCACCGTCGTGTTCATCGTGATGGGCCTGTTCGCGCCGAGCGGGCAGGCGGCGCAGGGCATGTCGCTGATCGCGTTCGTGTTCGCGTTCATCTCCAGCGCGTACGTGCCGGCCGCTTCGATGCCCGGATGGCTGCAGCCGTTCTCCAGGTACCAGCCGGTAACGCCCATGGTCAACGCGGTCAGGTCGCTGCTGGCCGGCTCCGGCGGCGACGTCGCGTTGGCGCTGGCGTGGTCGGGCTTGCTGCTGGTCGTCTTCACTCCGATCGCGGTGCTTAAGTATCGGCATGCGTGATATTCATCCTGATTGAGGGGAACGAGGGGTTTACCGCGCCGGTCCGGTCTGTCACTTGGCGGCCGGCCAGCGCTGACGGCCGGGCTCCCGGTGGGCCGGTCGCCGGCGCGCGCCGGACACTTACGATGAGGGGATGCAGCCGTCGGAAACCGCGGAAACATCAGCACCGGACCAGCCCGCGCGGGCCCAGCAGCGGACAGCGATCATGACCGTCGACGATGACCCGGCGGTGTCCCGCGCTGTCGCCCGCGACCTGCGCCGCCGGTTCGGCGACCAGTACCGGATTGTCCGAGCCGAGTCTGGGGCGCAGGCGCTGGAGGCGCTGCGGGAGATGAACTGCGCGGCGACCTGGTCGCGGTCATCCTGGCCGACTTCCGGATGCCGGAGATGAACGGCATCGAATTCCTCGAGCGCGCCATGGATGTCTATCCCGGAGCGCGGCGCGCCCTGCTCACGGCGTACGCGGACACGGGCGCGGCCATCGACGCCATCAACGTCGTCGACCTCGACTACTACTTGCTCAAGCCGTGGGACCCGCCGGAGGAGAAGCTCTACCCGGTGGTGGATGCGCTGCTCGATACCTGGCTGTCCTCCGATCACCGGCCGGTGCCGGAGACCAAGGTGGTCGGCCACCGCTGGTCGGCCCGGTCCTCGGAGGTGCGCGAGTTCCTGGCGCGCAATCAGGTGCCCTACCGGTGGTACGCCTCCGACGACGCCGAAGGACAGCGGCTGCTGGCCGCGGCCGCAACCGACGACCAAAGCCTGCCGCTTGTGGTTACCCCCGACGGGGAGTCGCTGATCCAGCCGACCGATGCCGAGCTGGCTAGCAGGGTTGGCCTGGCCACGACGCCGTCCGCGCGCTTCTACGACCTGGTCGTTATCGGCGGCGGCCCGGCCGGCCTCGGGTCCGCGGTGTACGGCGCATCCGAGGGATTGCGCACCGTGCTGGTCGAGCGGACCGCGACCGGCGGCCAGGCCGGCCAGTCCTCACGGATCGAGAACTACCTCGGCTTTCCCGATGGCGTTTCTGGCGCCCAGCTGACCGACCGGGCCCGGCGGCAGGCGACGAAGTTCGGCGCCGAGGTCCTGACGGCGCGGGAGGTCACGGCCCTGGAGGTGCACGGGTCGGCCCGGACGATCCGGTTCGGCGATGGCACCGCCATCGACGCGCACTCCGTGATCCTGGCCACCGGCGTTACCTACCGCCAGCTGACAGCGCCGGGCGTGACCGAGTTCACCGGGCGGGGCGTCTACTACGGCTCGGCGCTCACGGAGGCAACGGGCTGCGTCGGAGAGGACATCTACATCGTCGGCGGGGCCAACTCGGCCGGGCAGGCGGCTGTCTACCTGTCGAAGGGCTGCAAGTCCGTGCACATCCTGGTGCGCGCGCCGTCCCTGACCAAGTCGATGTCGCACTACCTGATCGAGCAGGTCCAGTCGATCCCGTCCATCAAGGTGCACACCTGCACGGAGGTGGTGGAGGCCCGCGGTGACGACCACCTGGAACAGCTGACGCTCAAGGACAGCACGACCGGCGAGACGCGCACGGTGGACGCGCATTACCTGTTCGTCTTCATCGGCGCGGCCCCGCTCACCGACTGGCTCGACGGTGTGGTGCAGCGCGACGACCACGGGTTCATCCTGACCGGACCGGATCTGCTTGCGGCCGGCCAGCCGCCACGCGGCTGGCCGCTCGACCGCCCGCCCTACCACCTGGAGACCAGCGTGCCTGGCGTTTTCGCCGCCGGCGATGTCCGGGCCGAATCGGCCAAGCGGGTGGCGTCGGCCGTCGGCGAGGGTGCCATGGCCGTCATGCTCGTGCACCGCTACCTGGAGCAGCTATGACCACTGCGGAGAGCAGGCCGGCTCAGGAGCAGTCGAGCGAGCGGTGTAACGGTGACGAGCTGCGAACCCTCTTCCTGTTCGAGCGGCTTGACCCCGACCAGATCGCCTGGCTCTGCCGCGAGGGCCGGGTGGTGCACGTTGCCGCCGGGCAGGTCTACGCGGAGGGAGACCCGGCAACGCACTTCTACGTGCTCCTCGAGGGCACGGTCGTGCTGTACCGGCGGATCGGCGACGCTGATGTCGAGGTGAACAGGACCTCGATGCGCGGCGTCTACGGCGGGGCTTTCTTTGCGTACCTCGGAGACCGCACTGCGCAGACCTACAACAACTCGATGTACGCGGCGGTCCCATCTCGGTTCTTTGTCCTCGAGGCGACGAAATTCGCCCAGCTCATGCAGGACTGGTTCCCGATGGCGGTGCACTTGCTCGAGGGCCTGTTCTTCGGGACCAAGAACACCCAGGAGGCAATCGGCCAGCGTGAGCGTCTGCTGGCCCTCGGATCGCTGTCGGCCGGGCTGACACACGAGCTCAACAACCCCGCGGCCGCGGCGGTCCGCGCGACCGGCATCCTGCGAGAGCGGCTGGCAGGCTTGCGCCGCGGTCTGGCCAAGGTCGCAGGCGGTCCGCATGACGGTGCCGTGCTCGCCGCGCTGCTGCGGCTGCAGGGCGAGGAGGCGGACCGGGTGAGTCACGCCCCCGCTCTCGGCCCGCTGGAGACGAGCGACCGTGAGGACGAGATCAGCGACTGGCTCGACGACCATAACGTGGCTGACGGCTGGCAGATGGCGTCGTCGTTCGTGCAGGCCGGGGTGGACACCGACTGGCTCGACGAGGCGGCGCAGGCACTGAGAGCGGCCTGCCCGGGCGAGTACGACCTCGGCGGCGCGCTGCGCTGGCTCGGCGACACCGTTGAGACCGAACTGCTGTTGACCGAGATAACGGACTCGGTCAACCGGATCTCGGCCCTGGTCGGCGCGGCCCGGCAGTACTCCCAGCTCGATCGCGCCCCCTACCAGGTCGTCGACGTGCACGAGCTGCTGGACAGCACGCTGGTGATGCTGAGCGACAAGCTCGGCTCCGGCATCACCGTGGTCAAGCACTACGACCGCAGCCTGCCGCGCATCCCGTGCTATCCGGCCGAGCTCAATCAGGTGTGGACCAACCTGATCGACAACGCGGTGGCGGCCATGTCCGGCTCCGGCACGCTGACGATCACGACCAGGTGGGACGGTGACATGGCCCTGATCGAGTTCGCCGACACCGGACCTGGCGTGCCGGCCGAGCTACGTGAGCGCATCTTTGAGCCGTTCTTCACCACCAAGCCGGTCGGGCAGGGTACCGGGCTCGGCCTGGACATCTCCTCGCGGATCGTGGTCACCCGCCATCACGGCGACCTGCGGGTGGAGTCAGAACCGGGCAACACCCGCTTCCAGGTGCGCCTCCCGCTGACGGATCCGTCAGTTACCGAATAGCCGCGCCGGGGTCAGCAGGATCGCGGTACGCCGCTCGGCGGCCATCACCCGGTCGTACTCGTCGAAATCCTCGTGCGTGCCGCCTGCGGCAATGAAGATCTCGCGGAGCAGCAAGCGCAGCCGCTCGGCGTCGAGTCCGGGGAGCGGGTCGTCCGGGCCAGCCAGCTCGACCGGCCCCTCCACGGCCGCCCACTGCCAGCCCGCCCGCAGCACGATGGTCGCGCGCGGATGCTCGCGCAGGTAGCGCAGCTTGCGGCTGTCCCCGCGGGCGACGACGCCCACCACCTCAGCGCCAGTCACGGGATGGCTGAGCACTCCGGCGTTGGTCACGGAGGCATGCGCGGTCCCGTCCGGCCGGGCGATCGCGACGACTGCCAGCCCGTGGTCTGCGGCGACCAGGCGCGTGAACGGCTCGATGTCGACCATGAGCCGGAGCCTACTCGCCAGCATGCTGCCGGGACCGGACTCTGCGACCCGATGGGGCGCCGCCAGGGCGGTCAGCCGCCCAGGGCGTTGCCGGTGAAGCCGTTCCCGCCGTTGCCGTTCCCGCCGTTGCCGCCGTTGCCGTTCCCGCCGAAGTGATGGTGGTGATGGCCGAATCCGAAGCCGAAGCCGCCAGGCCAGACCGAGGCCACGATTGTCACCAGGCTCCCGGCCGGCTGCGGGCCCGCCGGATTGACCGCCACGACCTGGCCGGGAGGCTCGCTAAAGGTCTGATCGAGCTGAACGCGCACCTTGAAGCCCTCGGCTTGCAGCTGCCGGACAGCGACCTGAGTCGGCTGCCCGATGAGCGCGGCCCGCTGCACGTCCACCAGCCGCAGCGCCGGGGCACTGGTGTGAGCGCCGGCGGTCGGCTTGCCGGGCGCGGACCCTGAACCGCCCTGGGCCAGAGCCACGCCTGCGGTGATCGCAATCGCCAGCGCGACGACGCCGGCGGCCACCATTCCGGCCCGGCGCCGGCGGGGCACGTGGTGGCCGGGGCGCCCGGCCGGCAGCCGGGTAGCGAGCGTCGGGTGGTTGGCGCCTGGCCGGGCGTTGGCCCCGGGTCCGGGGACGGCTGCGAGCCACGGACCAGGTACGGACGGCTGCCGATCCTGGTCCGTCGCCGGCAGGCCCGTTTGCTGATCGCGCAGCTGCACGGCCAGCCGAGCAGCATCCCCGGCGCTCGCGGGCCTGGCCGCCGGGTCCTTCGCCGTGAGCTGCGCGATGAAGTGCACGATCGGCGGCGGAACGGAGGCGGGCAGTGGCGGGAACGCGCGCTCCCGGTGCGCGGATGCGACCTCGAGCGCCGATCCGGTGAACGGCACGTCGCCGGCCAGGCACTCGTACCCGACCACGCCCAGCGAATACAGATCACCGGCTGGCGTCGCCCTGGCCCCGCCGGCTCGTTCGGGCGCGATGTAAGACGGCGTACCGATCACCAGGCCGGTACTGGTGATGGGCGCGGAGCCAAGCGTGTGCGAGAGGCCGAAGTCGGTGATCTTCACCACACCACCGGGCGCCAGCATGAGGTTGGCCGGCTTAACGTCGCGGTGTACCAGGCCCGCTGAGTGCGCCGCCTGCAGGCCAGAGGCCGCCTGCGCCAGAATGTCCATAGCGCGGCCAGGGCTCAGGGGACCGTGGTCGATCACCTGGGACAGCGACGGTCCGTCGATGAGCTCCATGACCAGGTAGGGCGGGATCCCCTGCTCGGAGTCGCAGAAGTCGTACACGCGAGCCACGTTGACGTCGGATAGGCGGCCGGCGAGCTGTGCCTCGTTCCTGAACCGCAGGAGGGTCTCGTCGCTTCTGGCCCGGCTCGGGTGGAGCAGCTTGATCGCCACCGGCCGGTCGAGCACGGTGTCGTGGGCGCGCCACACCTCGCTGTACCCGCCCGAGCCAATCCGGCATTCGAGCTGATAGCGGGATCCGAGCAAGCTGCCGTCCGAGAGTGACATCTGCTCCTGTTACCTCCTAGTGGGCCCAGTCAATCATGGCCGGAGCGGCCTGAAGGCTGGGTCCGGAGAATCACGTCATGACCGTGGCAGCGATCACGCCAGCTCGTCGGCATTCTTGAAGAAGTTCTGTGATAGAACTAAAATAAGTTCTGTTACAGAGATATTAAGGAGCGCTGATCAGGTGTGCTGGCGCTGGTACGCGAGCCGGCCAGGCCGACGGCCATCAGGGAACACCGGCTTGCGCCGTGGTTCGCCGTCGGGACCGTCTGCTTCGGCGCGTTCATGGGCCAGCTCGACGCCAGTGTCGTCACGCTCGCCTTCCCCGCGCTCCAGCGGCAGTTCTCGGCCGGCCTGGCCGAAGTGCAGTGGGTCTCGCTTGCGTACCTGCTGGTGCTCATCGGCTTGCTCGTGCCGGTCGGCCGCCTCTCGGACCGGTTCGGCCGCAAGCTGAGCTACCTGCTCGGGTTCGTCGTTTTCGCGGTCGCGTCGGCGGCCTGCGGGCTGGCGGTGTCGCTGCCGATGCTCATCGGGCTGCGGGTGGTGCAGGCCGCCGGCGCGGCGCTGCTGCAGGCCAACAGCGTGGCGCTCGTCGCCACGAGCGTGCCGGC
>JASIBJ010000115.1 GCA_030045215.1 Streptosporangiaceae bacterium
CCAGCCTGACCGCATCGTCGATGACCGGCGCCGGTCCGGCGTGGGCCGTAACCTTGCGGCCCCAGTCGTGCGCGGTCTCCATGACCGCGGCCATCTCATCGCCGGTGAGCTGCCTGGTGTCGATTTGCTCGTGCTGGCCGGCGATGCCGCCGGAGATCATGACCTTGATCAAGTCGGCACCGGCCTTGATCTGCGTCCGGACGCCGCGCCGGAAGCCGTCGGCTCCATCGCACTCCAGGGTGTCGCCACCCTCGTGCCCGTGGCCACCCGTGCAGACCAGCCCCTGGCCGGCGGTGAAGATCCGAGGCCCCGCGACCTGGCCGGCCGTGATCGCGTCGCGGAGCGCGAAGTCAGCGTGGTCGCGCTCGGCGACGCAGCGAACCGTAGTGACGCCGCTGCGGAGGGTCGCACGGGCACCGGCCGCCATGTACAGCGCGAGTGCATGCGGGCCGAGGGCCCGGGTCCGATCGCCGCCGGTGCCCGGCAGCGCGAGCGAGAAGTGGGTGTGCATGTTGACCAGGCCAGGCATCACGTACGCGCCGGCCAGGTCGATCTCGTCGATCCCCTCCGGGGTAGCGGGCCGGATGTCGGCTTCGGTACCGCTCTGCTGGATGCGTCCGTCGCGAACCCAGATGGCACCGGCCTGGATCGGGCGGTCCGCGACGCAGTCGACGATCGTGCAGTTGCGCAGGAGCGTGTCAGTGTGTGTCATCAGGCACCTGTTCACGCGGCCAGCCTCTGGCCGCCGGGGTTCGAAGGGCGCGGAGCCGGCACCGGCCTAACTCAGGCCGGAACCGAACCCGAACGATTCTCCGGCGCGGTACCGCAGGTAGTCCACCACTACCGGGTCGATCTGGTCCGGCGGCAGATTATCGGCCCTCAGCCGGTCGTCGAGGTCCTCGGTGAACGCCCACTCCAGCACCGCCTCGCTGACTGCCGCCGCGTCACTGCCGTCAGGCCGGTGGCCGACGCGGTCGAGCAGGAGTGCTACCTCGTCCCGGAGTGCGGCCTCCAGCGGCACCGTCGTGCCCTGCCCGAGCCTCCCCAGCGTCACGCCGTTCAGTCCGACGAGGCGCGCGAGCTCGAAAACCGGGTCCGCGTGGTCATCGACCCGCAGGTTGGTGTGCTCGTCGTTGACGTCATAGTGGGGTCCGCCACGCGCGGTTGCGGCCTCGTGCGCGCCGTCCGGGGTGACGACGAGGATCGCGGCGCTTTGGCGCCCGCGGCGGTCGCCGCCTGCCCTGTCCCCGGCCAGCAGGGCCGAGACGAGGCGCCGGTTAAAGGGCTCACCGGGGGCGGCCGACAGCCAGGCCCGCTCGATCGCCTCGACTACCTGCGGACCGGCGAGGATGTTTCCCTGGATCGCGTAGCCAGGACCAGTCAGGCCGCCCGCCCAGGGCCAGGCCTTCGGGCCGGTATGCGTAGCCGAGACACCATTACGGTCGACGACCCCGACCTGGCGGCCGTCGGGACCCGTGTCGGCGGCGAGCAGCGCGGCGACGACCTCCGGGGCCGAGAGGCCGGACTTGAGCAGCTCCAGGCCGCGCGGCCGGTAGGTCATGTTGCAGTGCGCCTGGGTAGCGATCGCGCCCGCCCCCACGGCCGCGGCGGCCACGGCACGCCCGACCGCAAGGACCCTCGACGCGACCGCTACGCCCAGCCACTGGCGGTCCTCACTGACGGCAACGATGGAGAACGTCATTGAGTGCTACTCACTTCAGCCTGCGTGTGCCCAACACCGCGTGCTCGTCAGGCAACCGGGCGGTTCGGTAACCGGACAATGTTCGTATCGTAGGAGAGGGCGAGAAGGGCGTCAATGTCGTGCTGAGCTTGCCCTTTACCTGATGCCCATAGCCTCGGGAGCCGCCAGCGAGCGCAGGGGACTTCATTACTTCCATCCGGCGTATTACAGTGAGAGTGTTCGACAACCGAGCTTTCGTTCGTATTACGCACATACCGGAGGATGCATGCGGTTGCCAGCCGAGACCGCCGGGCTGGCTCTCGAGGCGGCTGGCCGGAGCGGAGCATCGTGATATGGCGTCCATCGTCGCGACTGCAGACGAGGCGGTGGCGGGCATCGCTGATGGCTCCACGGTGCTTGTCGGCGGGTTCGGCCTCGCCGGGGTGCCCATGGATCTCATCGATGCCCTTGTCCGGCAGGGCGCAACCGGACTGACGCTTGTCAGCAACAACGCCGGGAACGGCGCTGCTGGCCTGGCCGCGCTGCTCGAAGCGGGCCGGGTGCGAAAGGTGGTCTGCTCGTTCCCGCGGCAGAGCGACTCCTACGTCTTCGACCGCCTCTATCGCGCGGGAAAAGTGGAGCTTGAACTGGTGCCGCAGGGAAACCTCGCCGAACGGATCCGCGCCGCTGGCGCGGGCATCGGTGCTTTCTACAGTCCGACCGGGGTTGGTACTCCGCTCGCCGAGGGCAAGGAGACGCGGGTCATCGGCGGGCGCGCCTATCTTCTTGAGTACCCGATCAAGGGCGACGTCGCGCTGATCTCGGCCTACAAGTCCGACGGTCTCGGCAACCTGGTCTACCGCAAGACGGCCCGCAACTTCGGCCCGGTCATGGCCACCGCCGCCACGACCGTCATCGCTCAGGTCACCGAGATCGTCCCGATCGGCGCTCTCGATCCTGAGACCGTGATCACGCCCAGCATCTACGTCGACCGGGTCGTCCGGGCCGCCGCCCGCGAGCCCGCAGCCTACGGAGTCCGCTGATGACCGCCGCCGCCTGCGATGCCGAGACAGTCCAGCACGCCCGCCGCGATCCGCTCTCGACCGAGGAACTTGCTGCGCGCATCGCGCTCGACATCCCGCCCGGGTCCTACGTCAACCGCGGCATAGGCCAGCCCACTCGCATCGCGGACTACCTGGATCCGGCCGCCGGGATCATCCTGCACACCGAGAACGGCATGCTCGGCATGGGTCCGGCCGCCCACGGCGACGAGATCGACCACGACCTCATC
>JASIBJ010000116.1 GCA_030045215.1 Streptosporangiaceae bacterium
TGCCTTGTGGCCGCCGGCGGCGCTCGCCGCCGCGCGCCAGGCGGCGAGCCGGTCGGTGGCGGCCGCGAGCCCTGTGTCTGTCCAGTCCCAGTCCTGCCGGTAGTGGTGAGCCAGCAGGGCCAGCCTGACCGCCATCGGGTCGTGTCCTTCGGCCAGCACCCAGGACACGAACACCAGGTTGCCGAGCGACTTGGACATCTTCTCCCCGTCCAGGCGCACCATGCCCGCGTGCGCGTACCGGCGGGCGAAGGCCTTACTGTTGGCCAGAGCAACACGCGCGTGGGCCGCGCTCATCTCGTGATGCGGGAAGACCAGGTCGCGGCCGCCCGCCTGCACGTCAAACTCCTCGCCGAGGTAGTGCGTCGCGATGGCGGCGCACTCGACGTGCCAGCCCGGCCGCCCTGGGCCGAAGTCCGACGGCCAGGACGGCTCATCTGGCCGCTCGGCCGTCCAGACCACGGGGTCCAGCGGGTCCTTCTTGCATGGCCGGCCAGGGTCACCGCCGCGCTCGGCCGCAAGCTCGACCATGGTGGGAGTATCCAGCCCAGAGACCGATCCGAAGTCCGGGTCGGCGAACCGGGTGAAGTAAACGTCACCGTCCAGCTCGTAGACCGAGCCGCGGTCCGCCAGCAGCCGGTTGAAGCGCTCGATGAGCGGCATCGCCTCGACCGCGCCGATCAGCTCATCAGGCGGCAGCACCCGCAGCGCAGCCATGTCGGCCCGGTACAGCGCTATCTCGCGCTCAGCGAGCTCTCGCCAGTCCTCGTCATCCCGATTCGCCCGCTCCAGCAGCGGGTCGTCGACGTCGGTCACGTTCTGCACGTAGCTGACCTGGTGTCCGGCGTCAAGCCAGGCGCGGATCAGCAGGTCCCAGGCAATATACGTAGCAGCATGGCCCATGTGCGTCGCATCGTAGGGCGTGATCCCGCAGGCGTAGAGACGGGCGCGAAGGCCGGGAGCCGCGACGGCAAGTGTCCCGGTCGCGGTGTCCCAGATCTTCGTCTCGGGGGCCCGTCCGGGCAGGCTGGGTACGTCGGGGGCGGGCCAGGTGTCCATGGGCGCCAGGCTATCGCTGCGTGCAGGCCGCGATGCCCGCTGGCCCAGCGGGTGATCTTCCGGCCAGGGCCAGCTCGAAGCCGTGCGCCAGTTCGATCAGCCGCGGCTCGGTCCACGCCGCGCCGATGAACGACAGCCCGACCGGCAGCCCGCTGACCAACCCGGCAGGGACCGTGATTGACGGATACCCCGACACGGCTGCCGGGCTTGAGGACCCCCATGCGTGGTAATCGCCCAGCACGTGGTCGATCAGCCAGGCCGGATGGCCGGTCAGGACTATGACGGCGTCGAGCTTGTCCGCGGAGAGGGCGCCGTCGAGTGCGGACCTGGCAATCCTGGTAGCGGACTCGCGCGCCTCCCGGTAGTCGGCATCGGCCAGGTCACCGCTGGTGGCCTCAGCCGCCTCGAACAGTTCCTGACCGAAGTGATTCAGCACTACGGCCGCGTTCCCGGTGTTAAAGGCGATGAGCTCGGCAAGATCAGCGGGATGGTCACCGCCGAGGCCGGCGAGGTATGCCTTGATGTCGTGCTTGAACTCGTGGTTAAGCGCAGCGAACTCGGGCTCGCCGAGCTTGTCGATGTCCGCCAGCTGCACGGGGTCGACGACCTGCACGCCCGCGTCCCGGAGGGCGGCGATCGCCGTCTCCAGAACCGCGGCGGTGCGGGCGTCTGCCTTGCTCGACGGGTCACGCCAGACGCCAAGCCGCGCGCCCGCGAGCCCGTCCGGCCGGAGGAAGGCCGTGTAGTCGCAGGCCTCGGCCGCGGCCGGCTCGGTCGCCGGGTCTGCCTCGTCGTAACCCGCGAGCGAGGTCAGCAGCGCCGCTGCGTCGGCCACGGTCCGTGCCATCGGCCCGGCGGTATCTTGAGCGGCCGAGATCGGCACAACCCCAGAGCGGCTGACCAGGCCGAGGGTGGGCTTGATGCCGACCACGCCGCACGCGCCGGCCGGGGAGACGATCGAGCCGTCGGTCTCCGTTCCTACCGCCAGCGGGGCCAGGCCCGCGGCCACCGCGACCGCGGAGCCCGAGCTCGAGCCGGACGGGCTGCGCCCGCTCCCGTGCGGGTTCACGGCCTGGCCGCCGAGTGTGCTCAGCCCGCTGCTGGACGGCCTGGACCTGAAGTTCGCCCACTCCGACAGGTTGGCCTTGCCGATGATGACCGCGCCAGCTGCTCGCAGCCTGGTCACCAGGAAGGCGTCGGGGTCAGCGGCGCGCGATAGTGCGGGCGAGCCAGCCGTGGCGGGCAACCCGGCGGCTGACACGTTGTCCTTCACGAGCACCGGGATCCCGTCGAGCGGTCCGCGTCCGGTGCCGTGGGCCCGCCGCTCGTCACTTGCGGCGGCTTCGCTCGCCGCGGCGGTACTGACGGTGATCACCGCCCGCAGGTCCGGGTTCAGTTGCGCAATCCTGGCCAGGTAGAAGGCGGTGAGTTCGGCGGCGGTCAGCGCACCGGCCGACAGCGAGCCTGACAGGCGCGCTACCGATGCGTCGCCGGCCTCGATGCCCGTGTTGCCGATAATCTCCGCGAGTGATTCATCCAGCGACATGCTAGACAGAATAGGGGCGTCGCCGGTTTCGGCACTGGGGGAATATTTATGGATACGTCAGCAACCGCACGCGCGCGTGCGTGGCTGCTTCCCGGTGTCGCGCTGCTGACGGCGATAACTGCGGCGGCATGCTCAAGCTCCAGCGCACCCAGCGCTTCTGGTCAGTCCGCGTCCGTCCCGTTGCAGGACAGTTACGAGCAGGTCGTGCGGACCGTGCTGCCGTCGGTCGTCCAGATCACCGTGGGCGACTCGACCGGTTCAGGCGTTGTCTACGACTCCAAGGGCGACATCGTCACCAACGCCCACGTTGTCGGTGACGCCAAGACCGTCGAGGTGCTACCGGCGAGCGGCGTCGGCATGGTGACGGCCGACGTGATCGGCACGTTCCCTCCGGACGACCTCGCCGTCATCAGGGTCACCAAGGACGCTAGCAAGCTGAAGGCCGCCAAGTTCGGCAACTCGGAGGACGCAGCGATCGGCGAGATCGTGCTGGCCATGGGCAACCCGCTTGGGCTGACCGACAGCGTCACGCAGGGCATCATCTCGGCGACGGGGCGGACCGTCTCTGAGAGCGGCGGCGGCGGCCCCACCATCATCGCCTCCGCCATCCAGACCAGTGCCGCCATCAATCCTGGCAACAGCGGCGGAGCACTGGTCACCCTGGATGACCAGGTCATCGGGATTCCGACGCTGGCGGCGCGCCTTCCTGACGCGGGCGCGGCGCCGGGGATCGGCTTCGCGATCCCGAGCGACACCGTGCGGAACATCGCCGACCAGATCATCAAGACAGGGAGGGTGTCCAACTCCGGCCGGGCCTCCCTCGGGATCACCGCTCAGACCTCCGCCAATCAGCAGGGTCAGGGCACGGGCGTGGCGATCGTGGATGTTTCCGAGGGCGGCCCCGCTGACAAGGCCGGCCTGCGCAGCGGCGATGTGATCGTGGGCCTCAATAGCGAGGCCACGCCGACACTAGCGGCTCTCGAGGCGGACCTGGCCACGATGAAGCCAGGAACGAATGTCACGTTGCACGTGCGACGCAACGGCTCTACGAAGAGCGTCACGGCGACGCTCGGCACCCTCAGCGGCTAGCCACCACTGGGTGATCCGCCGCAGTGTGCGCCTAGACTGCGGCGGATGACGATGCACATTGGCAGCCTGATCGTCGCGCCCGCGCTCGAGCGCCGAGACTTGCTGGCGCCGCCGGTGGCCGCGGCCCTCGCCGAGCTTGCCGAGGTGCTCCCGGCCGACCAGGTTGGAGTGAGCGAGATCGATCCTGCGCTGGCCGACACCGCGGCGTTCTGCGAGAAGTACGAGGTCGCGCTCACCGAGTCGGCTAACTGCGTGGTCGTCGCCGGACGCCGCGAGGGGCAGACGCGAATGGCCGCGTGCATGATCCTCGCGACGACCAGAGCCGACGTAAACGGCCTGGTCAAGCGGGAGCTGGACGTCCGTAAGGCCTCGTTCGCCTCGATGGACACCGCGGTAGAGCTGACCGGAATGGAGTACGGCGGGATTACCCCGCTCGGACTGCCGGCTGACTGGCCGGTCTTCGTCGATGCGGCCGTGGCCGCGGCGCCCTGGGTCGTGATCGGCAGCGGGGTGCGTCGGTCGAAGCTCACCCTGCCCGGTGCCGCCCTCACCCGCCTGCCAGCGGCCAGAGTGCTCGCCGACCTCGGCCGTTAGGGCCGGTCACCTCATTTCGGCGGCAGCCACGACACCTTGCCGACCAGGGCCGCGTAGCCCACGAACGTGACTGCGTCGATGAGCGTGTGCGCGACGATCAGCGGCGTTACCCGGCCCCACCGCCGGTACAGGTAACCGAAGATCAGGCCCATGATCGCGTTCCCGACGAACGCGCCGATGCCCTGGTAGAGGTGATAGGACCCGCGGAGGATGGCGGCGACGACGATCGCTTTCCACGGTGTCCACCCAAGCTGGTCGAGCCGCCGGAGCAGATAGCCGATGACCAGGATCTCTTCCAGGATCCCGTCGTGCGCCGCGCTCAGGAGCAGCACCGGGATGCGCCACCAGACGGCCGGCAGTGACTCCGGCACCACGTTGAGCTCGACCCCGAGGTGATACGCGCCCAGGTACAGCCCGAGGCCGGCGCCGCCGATGACCGCGGCCACCACCGCTCCCCTGAGCAAGTCCCGGCCCGGCTGGCGGGCATCCAGCCCCATCACTGACGGCGGCTCGCCTGATCTGGCCATCAGGTAGAACACCAGCACCACCGGCATCAGGTCCTCGGCGATGGCGACCAGCTGGAGCACGAGGTCGAGCCAGTTGTTCGTCGACAGCGAGCCCACGAGATATGCCTGCTGGCTGCTCAGTGACTGCTTGGACAGCAGGTCTCCGACCAGGCTCAGTAGCGCGTTCAGCCCGCTCGCGCCGAGCGAGATCGCGAAGACCGTGAAGATCTCCCAGCGCAGCATCCTCGGCGACGGCAGGGTGCGGCTGGCGTCCTCGGCAACAATCACCATTGGACTGTACTGTCTGCAATTCGCAGGCTACGGCTACAGCCCGGCCTATGCGGCGACCTCCGCCATCTGAGGAGCCGGGCGGGATGGCGCCGGTGCCCTAGCCGCGCGCGCCGGCCGGGCTCTCTGGCGCGAGCGAACTGGACAGCAACGCGGTCAGCCGCTGCCAGGCCAGCTCGGCGCCGGAAGCAAGGCACCCCTCGACCACGGCGTCGGTGCCAAGCGCGCTGACCCTGACCTCCGGCATCACCGGCGCAAGCCGCCCGAGTTCAGAGGCGACTGCCGCCGCGAAGCCAGGAGCCTGGCCGATGCCGCCGCCGAGTACCACGAGCTCAGGGTCCACGACGGTGACGATGGCGCACACCGCCCTGGCGACCAGCTCTGCTTCTCCCGCGACCACTGCCGCCGCTCGCGCATCCCCGGTGGCCGCGGCCTCGAACACCCGGCGGGCCGACAGCGAGCCGCGCATGCCGGCCCGGCGCGCGGCCCTCACAACCGCGGCAGCCGAGCCCGCCGCCTCAAGCGTCCCGCGACGGCGTGCCTCGCCCGGGTCGGCACCCTGGTCCGCGGTGATCGGCATGTACGCGATCTCCCCGGCCACCCCGTGCACACCGCGGTGCAGGTGACCGTCGATGACGAGGCCCATGCCGACGCCGGTGCCAACCCAGACGAACGCGAACGTGGGGACCTCACGACCGTGGCCGTGCTCGCGCTCGGCCAGCGAGGCGGCATCGGCGTCGTTCTCGAGGGCCAGCTGCGAGCCGAACGCCTGGCGCAGCTGTTTGAGCACGGCCGTCTTGCCCAGGCCGGCCAGACCGCCTGCCAGGGCGATGGCGTTACGCCGCGGGTCGTAGACGCCCGGGCTCCCGACGACTGTCTGGGTGACCTCTGACCTGGTGATGCCCGCATGCTCGCAGAGTTCATCGGCCAGCCTTATCAGCTCGGCGACCCGGCCGCTCACGCTGTCAACCCGGCTGCGAAGCGAGGAACGCGCGATTACTTCGCCGGTGAGGTCGGCGAGAGCGCCGCGCAGGTAATCGCGCCCGATATCGAGGCCAAGGACGTACCCGGCATCGGGCCGGATCTCGTACAGCACGGCCGACCGCCCGGGCACGCCCGTCCGCTGACCGGCCTCGCGCACCAGCCCGGACCGTTCCACGTTGGCCAGGGCAAGGGAAACCGTCGGCTTGGACAGCCCGGACAGCCGGGCCAGCTCGGCCCGCGAGCACGGGCCGAGATGGCGAATGTGCTGAATGAGCAGCTGCTCGTTCATGGCCCGCAGCAATTGGGGCCTGGCGGCCCGCAGTGACCGAACCCGGCCGACCGGAAGTGTGCCCGCGGAGTCCTGGCCAGGCGCGACGTCGGGCCCGGAAAGCAGAGGCTGGTCACCCGCGCCGGGCACCGGGCGCGAACGCCGGCTGGCCACAGGGTCGGGTACGGGCGGCGGCGCGTCCGCGCCTGCACTGTCCCGCGGCCGGGTGGGTGTCGTGGCGGCCACGATCACATCCTTCCCTATGTACGAGCGCCGACCGACGCAAGTCGCGGCGATCTGGCCGTCATCACGCTGGCCACCTGCGATCACCTGCGGACCGCCTCTTGTCGCCAGCCAGTTAGTTAGGATACTGTCCTAACTAAAATTTCGGAATGACGACTTTCGAACGCCCTCGGAACGCTGAATGACCCACCCCCCAGTCGTGCTCGGGCTCGACTTCGGCGGCACGAAGATCGCGGCGGCCGTCTGCGACCTGGCCGGCAACAAGCTCGCCTCGGTCGCCGTACCCAGCCGCGGCGAGCTGGGTGCCGTCGCGAGCTTCAACCACGGCGTCGAGACCGCGCGTGACCTGCTCGGTACGGCTGCGCCTGACGCCAAGCTTGCCGCCGTCGGCGCGGCCACCTTCGGGATCCCGTTCGAGGACCGGGTCGAGCTCGCACCGGCGATCGAGGGCTGGGGCGCGCTCAGGTTCGGGGACGAGCTGCGCACCGCGTTCCCTGGCGTCCGCATCCGGATGGCTACCGACGCCAAGGCCGCGGCCAGAGCCGAGAGCCGGTGGGGTGCGCTGGCCGGCTATGACCCGGCGGTGTACCTGAACCTGGGCACGGGCCTGGCAACGGCCATCGTCATCGGCGGGCGGGTGCTGGCCGGCGGCCACGGCGCGGCCGGCGAGATCGGCTACAACCTGCGCACGCCTGCGGATGTTGGCCGCGAGCTCGGGCACCGCGTCATGCTGGAGGACGTAGTCAGCGGCCAGGCGCTGCCGGGACGGGCGGTGGCGGCCGGCCTCAGCCCGGACGGGCAGTCCGCTGCCGACGTCTTCCTGGCCAGCCGGCAGGACCCAGCGCTTGATGGCCTGATCGGCGAGTTCGTGAACGAGCTGGCCTTCCACCTGACGAATCTCGCCATCCTCGTCGATCCGGTCCGGATCGCGGTAGGCGGCGGAATGGTCCGCTCGTGGGACCGGATTGAGCCCAGGCTCACCGAGGCCCTGCGGGCGGGCGTCCCGTTCCCGCCTGAGCTGGTCGTCGCCCACTTCCCCGAGGATGCGCCACTGCTGGGGGCCGTCGCGCTGGCCGTTGACGCCGCCGCGAGCGCCGGGGACGGCGGCGCGAGCGCTGGGGACGGCACCGCGAGCGCCGGGGCCGGCACCCTCGGAAGCGGCCGTGCCGGAACCGACGGCAGTAGAAACGGCGCCAGAAACGCCGGCGGCGGTGCCACCGGAAGCGCCGGAGGCGGTGTCCCCGCAGACCAGAGATGGACAGCAGTCGACACCAGCGGACGAGCGACGGGGCGGGAACAGGACGAACGACCCTGGACCCGCGCAGGCGCGGACACTACACCAGCAGTTAGCACTATAGAAAAATCTCTACCTTTGGCATGAACATGTACAATCCGGTGCACCTCATGCCACCCATGGCCGCCGACGACCGCCGACGGCCCCACACCCAAATTTCGGCCCTGCGTTCAGCTCACCGGTCACCGGGACCGGCGCCGCGCAGAACACTTCCCTCGAAGGGCAAGGCATATGAGACGCCATAAGACAATCGTGGGCGCGGCCGCCATCGCGGCTGCTTGCCTGCTGGCGGCCGCGTGCGGCAGCTCCTCCCCATCCTCGTCTGCCCCGAGTTCGTCGGGGCCATCGGGCGTGCTGACCATCGACAACGAGAGCGGCGGCACCTGGACGTGCAACTTCAGCCCGTTCAACCTGAGCGACATCTCGTTCTCGCTCGGCCCGGTCTATGAACCGCTGGCCTTCGTGAACACGCTGGAGAGTGGCAAGGCTACGCCGTGGCTGGCCACGAGCTGGACCTGGAACAGCACGAACACCGTGCTGACGTTCACGATCCGCAGCGGCGTCAAGTTCACCAACGGCGACCCGCTGACTCCCGCGGACGTGGTCTACACCTTCGACCTGCTGAAGAAGTATTCGTCGCTGGACCTCAACGCCGTCTGGACGGTGCTGTCCAGCGTCGCGACAAGCGGCTCTAACCAGGTCGTCTTCACGTTCAAGGCGGCCTCCGTGCCGTACTTCTACTACATCGCCGACCAGATCGGCATCGTCGACCAGAAGGTGTGGTCCAAGGTCTCCAACCCGGTGACCTACCCGGACAAGAACCCGGTCGGCACCGGTGCCTTCACAACGGGCAGCAGCGACTGCACCCCGCAGAACATCAAGTACGTCGCAAATCCGCACTACTGGCAGGCGGGCGAGCCAAAGGTCGGCACGGTCAACTACCCGGCGTTCCTCACCAACGAGACGGCCAACACCTACCTGGAGAGCGGGCAGGCGCAGTGGGGCAGCCAGTTCATCCCGAGCATCCAGAGCGCCTACCTGTCCAAGAGTTCCGCCAACCACTACTGGTTCCCGCCCGTGGCGAACGTGTCCATCTTCATCAACCTGACGAACCCAATCTTGAGCAAGCTCCCGGTCCGGGAGGCCATGGCCTACGCGATTAACCGGCAGAAGGCGGCCACCATCGGTGAGTACGGCGAGGAGCCTGCCGCGAACCAGAGCGGCATCGTCTTGCCGACGTTCTCCAGTTGGGAGGACACCTCGCAGGCCGCGGCGTATGGCAACGACTACGCCTACAACCCCGCCAAGGCGATCTCCATCCTGAAGGCCGCCGGCTACAAGATGGCATCCGACGGCATCTTCCAGACGCCTTCGGGCCAGCCGCTGTCCTTCAACATCGTCAACAACGGCGGGTTCTCCGACTGGGTGGCGGCAGTAAGCACCATCCAGGCCGACCTCAAGGCCGTCGGCATCCAGATAACGCCCGAGGACCTGGCCGCGACCACCTACGACGACGACATCTACACCGGCAAGTTCGATCTCGGCTACTACGCCGAGACCGGCGGGCCCTCTCCCTACTACG
>JASIBJ010000117.1 GCA_030045215.1 Streptosporangiaceae bacterium
ACCGACGTGCCGATCAGGCCGGTGCCGATGACAACCGCGCTGCGGGGCTCGATCACGCCGACGCGCGGCGTCTCCTGGCGGCTCATTGCTGGCTCACTGGGCGATGTCCAGCCGGAGCGCCGCGGCGCCGCGCAGGTAGACATGCTGCACGGAAGATCGCGGCTTGTCCGTCTCGATGTGCATCATCAGCCGGACCACTCTCGGCATCGCGCCAGGGACGCTGATTTCGGCGCTGCAGAGCAGCGGCACCTCCTGGAAGCCGAGCTGGCGGGCGGCGAGCGCCGGAAACTCCGCGGTGAGGTCGCCGGTTGTGGTGAAGATCACGCTGATGACGTCCTCAGTGCTGAGCTCGTTGCGCGTCATGACCTCGGTCACCAGCTCGGCGGTACCGGCCAGGATCTCCTCCCGGTCGTTCGCCGTTATCTGCACCGCTCCTCGAACTGCCCGGACGGCCACGTGCCTTCCTTCCTGCGTCATTCTGCCCGCCAGTCGCCTGGCCCGGCCCGGCAGTCGGCTGACTCTTCCCGCCCGTCCACCGACCAGGCTGGCCTGCCCAGCCCGGCTCGGCCGGCGGTCCGCTGACGTTGGTTACCTGCCCCGACTGACCGCCGCTACATGCCTACCGCGGCGTAAAGCTCACCGACTTCCTTGACGGAGAGCTGCCTGGTCGATCCCGGCCGAAGCGAGCCTAGCGAGATCGGCCCGACCTGGGTGCGGACAAGCCTGTTCACCGGGTGGCCGGCCGCTGCCAGCATCCGCTTGACGACGTGCTTGCGGCCCTCGTGCAGCGTGATCTCCACCAGCGTGCGGTTGCCGAGCCGTTCTACCACCCGGAACTTGTCTGCGCTGGCCACGCCGTCCTCCAGCGTGATCCCGCTGATGAGCTCGCGGCCCAGGTCACGCGGTACCGGTCCGGAAACTTCGGCCAGGTAGGTCTTCGGCACGCCGAATCGCGGGTGCGCGAGCCGGTGCGCCAGGTCGCCGTCATTCATGAGGAGCATGAGGCCCTCGGTGTCGAAGTCAAGCCTGCCGACGTGAAAGAGCCGTTCGGTGACGTCGCCGAGCAGGTCGGCCATGGTCGGCCGGCCGCGGCTGTCGGACATCGTGGTGAGCACGCCCGTCGGCTTGTTGAGGGCGATGTAGACCAGATCCTCCCTGGCCGGGATCCGACGCCCGTCGACGCGGATCACTTGATGCTGGGGATCGACCCTGGCCCCGTAGCGGCGGACTGTCTCGCCGTCGACCTCGACCCGGCCCGCGCCAATCAGCTCCTCGCAGTGCCGGCGGCTGCCGATGCCCGCGGCCGCCAGCACCTTCTGCAGGCGGACGCCACCGGGCACGTCACGCAGCGAATCGCGCTGCCCCGCGTCCACGTCGCCCTGGTCGTTCCAGTCGTCATCGTCGACGTCAGGGGCGGGCTGGTGCAGGCCCTTCGCCGCAGGCCGGCCGGGCGGCTGCCGCCTCGGCTGGCGGCGGTCCCTACCGCCCTGGCTCATGACCGGGATCCAGCTCATCATCGAGGTGGTCGGGCAGGAACGGCGCCAGATCGGGAAGATCAGACAGCGCAGGCAGGCCGAGTCGCTCAAGGAAATAGCCGGTCGTCTGGAACAGGATCGCCCCGGTCTCAGGATCGGTACCGGCCTCCTCCACGAGGCCGCGCAGGACGAGCGTCCGCACGACGCCATCGCAGTTGACCCCGCGGACGGCGGACACCCTGGCCCGGCTGACCGGCTGACGGTAGGCCACCACGGCCAGCGTCTCAAGGGCTGCCTGCGTCAGACGCACCTCCTGGCTGTCGCTGACGAAACGCTCTACCACGGCCGCGCAGTCATCCCTGGTGTAAAAACGCCAGCCGCCTGCGACCTCGCGCAGGTCGAATCCGCGCTGCTCCGCGGTATACGAGTCGGCTAGCTCGCGCAGCGCGACCGCTACCGCCTCGGTGGGGCGCTCCACAATCTGAGCGAGCAAATTCTCCGCTACGGGTTCGTCAGCGACCAGCAGTATGGCCTCCAGGCACGTGCGCAGGCCCGGCCCGGTCTCGGCGCCGTCGGTCTCAGCCTGGTCCGCGGCTTCAGCGGGAGCCGCCGCCTCCGGCCCGTCCTTTGCAGCGTCCAGCCGCCGGGCTTCGAGGTCCTCGGCCCTCCGTGGCTCGTCATCCGGCCACAGCGCGGCCGGTCCGTCATGCATCGTCGCGATCGTCTTCCTCTTCCTCGCGCGCCTGGCCATCCCCATCCGGCTGCCGCGATCGCTCTCGCTCGCGCCCTGCATCCGGCTCGCCGTTCGGCCCACGCTCGCGTCCGGGACCCGTTCGGCTCGGCTGCGCGGATCCCTCGGGCGCCAGCCGATCCACCCACGACACGTAGAGGTCACCCAGCGGGGCAACCTGATCCAGGCCGACCCGGCCGTCCCGGTACAGCTCCAGGACCGCGAGGAACCGCGCCACGATCTCGTAGGTGCCCGCGCAGTCGGCGATGAGCTGCCGGAAAGTTGCGCGGCGCAGCGAGCGCAGCCGTGCTAGCAGTATCTCAGCCTGCTCACGCACCGATGTTCGCGGGACGTGCAGATGCGCGGTGGACACGGTTGGCGGCCGCCGAGGTGCCAGCACCCTCGCCGCGATGATGGCGAACTCCGGCGGCCCGAGCCCGATCAGCACCTCAGGCAACAGGTCGGCGAACCTGGGCTCCATGGGCACCCGGCGCGGGAACCGCCGCGCCTCTGCGGTCATCCGGCCCGACAGTACGACCGCAACTTCCCTGTATGCCCGGTATTGCAATAGGCGAGCGAAGAGCAGGTCCCTGGCCTCAAGCAGCGCCAGGTCCTCCTCATCGTCGACCTCGCCGGCCGGCAGCAGCCTGGCCGCCTTCAGATCGAGCAAGGTCGCGGCCACTACCAGGAAGTAGCTGGCTTGGTCCAGGTCCCACTCGCCGGCGAGCGCACGGATGTAGGCGATGAACTCGTCGGTCACGCTCGAGAGCGCGATCTCGGTGATGTCGAGCTTGTGCTTGGAGATCAGCCCTAGCAGCAGGTCGAACGGCCCCTCGAAGACGTCCAGGTGCACCTGGAACCCGCCGCCCGCAGGCGCGGGCTCGCCAGCGATGCCCGGCGAGTCGACAATCCCAGACGAATCGGCAATCCCGGATGAGTCGCCACGCTGGGATGAGTCGGCAAGCCCGGACTTGCCGGGTAGCGCGGGATCGCGTGGCTCGCTAGTCATTGTGCTGGTCATCGAGGATCTGCCGCCACCAACTGTGATGCGGCTGCTGCCGCCCCCCGCCGCTGAGATTACCCGAACCGGTCATGTCCCATCACGTAGCCGACCGGCCAGGACGCTGCCCTCCCCCGCCGAATCCAGGTCGGCCAGCAGCACCGCGAGCGCCTCGCGCACGATACGACCGCGATCGACGGACAGGCCATAGGAGCGCAGCGTGAGCCGCGCGCGCTCCAGCTCCATCAGCTCGACGCCAGACAGATAAACGGTGATCTTCTGGGGGTGACTCTCCCTGCCACTAGCCTGGCGCTCGGTTTCAGGGGTCGGACTCCGTGCAGCTGGCCGCAGCAGCTCGGCGACTCCCGGCAGGCTTACCCGGCGTGAGCGGGACCCGCGGGAACGCCCCGATGCCACCGATCCAGTACCTCCTTGGCCAGCTCGCGATACGAGTTGGCTCCGTTGCACGCTGGGTCGAACCGGGTAATGGGTTCTCCGGCAACCGTAGCGTCAGGGAAGCGCACCGTCCGGCTGATGACCGTATGGAATACCTGATCGCCAAAACCCTCGACGACACCCGCGAGCACTTCCCTCGTGTGCAGGGTCCGCGAGTCGTACATCGTGGCGAGCAGCCCGTCGATCGCCAGCTTCGGGCTGAGTCGGGTCGACACTTTGTCGATCGTCTCCATCAGCAAGGCCACGCCGCGGAGCGCGAAGTACTCGCACTCCAGCGGGACGATCACACCGTCCGCGCAAGCCAGCGCGTTTACCGTGAGCAGGCCGAGCGACGGCTGGCAGTCGATGAGGATCACGTCGTAATCCGGGATCACCGGCTGCAGCACCCGGCCGAGGACGAACTCCCTGCCGACCTCGTGCACCAGCTGAACCTCGGCGCCCGACAGGTCGATGTTGCTGGGCAGCAGGTCCATGCCCGCGACCCTCGTCTTGATGACAACGTCGGGTGCGGTAATGCCGCGCTCCATCAGCAGGTTGTAAACGGTCGCGTCGAGCTCGTGCGGCTGGATGCCGAGGCCAACCGACAGCGCCCCCTGCGGATCGAAGTCGACCAGCAGAACCCGGCGGCCGCGCTCGGCCAGCGCCGCGCCGAGGTTGATCGTCGTGGTTGTCTTGCCGACGCCCCCCTTCTGGTTGCAGATAGCCGCAATGCGGGCGGGCCCGTGCACGATCCGCGGCTCCGGATCGGGGAACACCGGCACAGGCCGGCCAGTGGGACCCAGCAGTCCGGGCCGGGCCTCCAAGATCTGGGATGCTGCCACAGCTACCGCACCTCCCGGCGGTAGGCGCCGAATGCGCTCACTGGAACCTGGACTCTAGGGCCTGCGCATCCGGCCGGCAAGCCGGCGCACCGTTGGCAGGCAAATGAGCTGCATGTGAGGGCTGCTCGGCCCGAACCACTTATGAGCGGAACGAGTCGGGTCCCTTTTCGCACGCCGTCGGGCGGCCAGGCTAGCCGAGTGCCCGCGGGTGCGCAGAGGCGTAGACCTCGCGCAACTTGTCCACCGTGACCAGCGTGTACACCTGCGTCGTCGTGACCGATGCGTGCCCGAGCAGTTCCTGCACGACCCGGACGTCGGCACCGCCATCAAGCAAGTGCGTGGCGAACGAGTGCCGCAGCACGTGCGGTGACACCTCGGCCAGCCCGGCCCGGCTGGCCGCGGCGCGCAGCGCGCCCCATGCGCCCTGCCGGGTCAGCCGGCCTCCGCGCGCGTTCAGGAACAGCGCCGGGCTGGCCGTCGCCCGGCCGTTTGCCGCCGCCAGACCCGGCCTGGTCCTGATCAGGTACGCCTCGAGCGCCTCGCGGGCGAAGCTGCCGACCGGGACGAGCCGCTGCTTGCCGCCCTTGCCGTTCAGCCGGACCGTGGCGGCTATCGCCTTGGACCTGGACTCACCCGACAGCTGCAGGTCGTCCACGTCGAGCCCGACGGCCTCGGAGATTCGTGCGCCCGTGCCGTAGAGCAGTTCGAGCAGCGCCCGGTCGCGCAACGCTGCCGGGCCGGTCTGTGCCGCCACGAGCAGCCGCTCGACGTCCGGGATCGAGATGGCCTTCGGCAGCCGACGCGGCGGCGCCGGCGGCCGGATAATCCTGGCCGGGTCGTCGCTCGCCATTCCTTCCGCCAGGGCGAAGGCGTGCAGCCCGCGCACGGCGACAACCGCGCGGCCGGCCGAGCTCGCCGCCAGCGGCGGATGCTCGCCGTCGCCCTCGCGCAGGCCGGCCAGAAAGTCGGCAACATCCTGCGAGCTGACGGCACCGATCTCGGTCCGTCCCCGCTTGTCCAGCGCCGCGGCATACCGGTGCAAGTCTCGCCGGTATGCCTCCAGCGTGTGGGCGGCAAGGCCTCGTTCTACCTCCAGGTAGTCGAGGTAGGTCGCGATGGCCTGTGCCGGGGCTGTCAGCTGAGGACCTCGGCGAGGGTGGCGGCCGGGAGGCCGTGCGCATCGGCGACCGGCTGGCACGTGACCTCGCCCTCGTGCGTGTTCAGGCCGAGCGCGAACGACGGGTCCCTGAGCAGCGCCTCGCGCCAGCCCCGGTTGGCTATCTCGACGGC
>JASIBJ010000118.1 GCA_030045215.1 Streptosporangiaceae bacterium
CGGCCAGCTGGCGCGAGCGGCTGCAGCGATGGCTCGGCGTCAAGGCGGACGGCGACAGTCTTGTCGTGGGCGGCACGAGGATCACGTTCGCCAACGGCCCGGCACCTGGCATCTTGGCCAGCCTGACGGTGCAAGTCAGCTGGAGTCCCGGCATCGTTCCCCTGGCTATCGGCGAGATCCGGCTCATCGCCGCGCCGGAAAGCTCAAGTTAGACTCCAGGCCGTGGTAAGTGCACAGCCGCCGAAGGCGACGATCTTTGAGCTGGCCGCGGCGGCCAACGTGTCGATTACGACGGTCTCGCATGTCTTCTCCGGCAACCGCCCGGTCAACGCCGAGACGCGAAAGCGTGTCCTGGCCGCGGCCGAGCAGCTTGCCTATACGCCGAGCACGAGAGCGCGGGCGCTGGCAACCGGACGCACTTACTCTCTGGCGCTGGAGGTTTCCTTCACCGGCGAAGCGCTGCTGCTCAACACGTTCTTCGCCTCGCTCCTTCCGGCTATCTCACTGGCGGCCGTCGAGCGCGGGTATTCGTTCGTGTACGTGCCTCCCGCCGCGGAAGCGCAGAAGTTCATCGAGCCGCTGGTGGGCAGCCGGCGGATCGATGGCGCACTGTTCGTTGACCCGGTCACCGGGGATCCGTTTCTGGAAGCTGTCCGGGCCAGCGACATGCCGTTCGCCTCGATCGCGCGACCGCTTGACAGCTCAAGCGACAACTGGGTCGACAACGACAACGCGCATGTGTGCGAGGTCGTCGCCGCGCACCTGGCCAAGAGCGGGTACGAGCGGGCCGCGCTCCTCACCATCGAAGCCGACGTCTCCTACATCGCCGACTACCTCAGTGGCTATCGGAAGGCTTTCGCCTGGCAGCAGGTGCTCATTGCCGACCAGTTCACGTTCCGGGCGGCCGCCGAGGCAGCAGCCAAGGCGTTGCGCGGCGCCGAGCCGCCCGACGCCTTCTTCTGCATTCACGATCAGCTCGCCGCCGCCGTCGAGTCCGCGGTCGAGGGCGAAGGTCTCAAAGTTGGCAAGGATGTCGGCATCATCGGCGTCGGCGACAGCATGCTCGCGCGGCAGGCGCGAACGCCGCTGTCCTCGGTGAACGTCTTCCCGCAACGGCACGGCGCGGCGGTCGTCGCCATGCTCGACGAGCTGATAGCCGGCGCCCAGCCCGCGGCGCCGGTGCTGATCCCCTCCAGGCTTGTCGCCCGCGGCTCGACGCGCCGCAGGTAGCGCCCCGACGCGCGGCAGCCGCCACCCGACCGCGCTGCGAAGTTACTACTGGGTACTTCTGGGACACCAGCAGCAGGTCTTGCCCGCTCCAGGCCTGGATGTTAGCCTCCCCCAAAGCCCTTTGCATGGCAGCGAGACTGCAATGAGGTGGTAAGCGTGACCGAACGCGATGCCTCTGCGGCCGGGGTAGCAGGGCCCGGAGCGAGCTATTACACCAGGCAGGCGACGGGGCTCGTGCGCGACATCTCCGTCGGCTCGAACATCGCCCTGAACGTCTCGTTCGTCTCACTGCCGCTGGCCGCGCTGGTCGCGACGGAGGCGCCGTTTTCCTTCCCCGGCGCGAATCCGTTCTGGGTCACCGTCATCTGCGTCGTGCTCTGCATCGTCCCGACGCTGCTCTACGGCATGCTCACCAAGGTCATGCCGCGCTCCGGCGGCGACTATGTCTTCGTCAGCCGCACCCTAAGCCCCTGGCTCGGCTTCGCGGCGAACTTCAACATCAGCGCCTGGTACCTGCTCGTGATCGCCTACTTCGGCTACCTGCTAGCGCCGCTCGGATTCTCGCCCGCGTTCACCTCGCTCGGCGTGGCCACGCACAACAGCACGTTCCTGGCGTGGGGGGCGACGCTGGCCACCAGCAAGCCATGGGGTTTCGCGATCGGCGCCATCATCCTGGTGCTGTGCGCAATCCTGATGAGCCTGAGCCTGCGGCGAGCGCTCAAGATCTACGGCGTCCTCTTCCTGTTCTCACTGGTGTCCGTCGTGCTGTCGATCATCGTCCTGGCCATCCACGGCCGCAGCGACTTCATCAGCACGGTCACGCAGTACGGCGGCAACTACAACACGATCATCGCCGACGCGCACAAGGCCGGGTACGCCGGCAGCGTCGGGTTCAGCTTCAAGAACACCGTCCTGGCCATGCCGCTGGCGTTCGCCTCGTTCGGCTACGCGATCGTCAGCGCGTACGCCGGGGGCGAGGTCCGCTCGGCCCGCACCCGGTCGCTGCGCGCGATGCTGTACTCGCTTGCGATCTCCGGGGTGCTCGTCGCCGTGCTGATGGGCCTCGCGCTGCGGACGTTCGGGAACGACTTCCTGGGCTCGGCCACGTACCTGTCCAGCGCTGGGTCGAAGCTGTACCCGTTCTCCTCTCCGGCGTTCTTTTTCTTCTTCGTGTCGATGGTCGCGCATAACCCGGTCCTGATCGGGCTGATCAATATCTCGTACATCGCCGCCTACGTCGTCGCGCTCCCGGCCACGTTCCTGATCGTCAGCCGTAACCTGTTCGCCTGGTCCTTCGACCGCGTGCTGCCGGACAAGGTTTCCGACGTCAACCCCAAGACGCATTCGCCGATCATGGCAAACGTGATCATTCTCATCGCGACGCTGGTCTACCTCGTGCTGATCATCTGGGGAACGACCGGCTTCCTGGAAATCTTCTACACCGCCGGGCTGGCCGAGCTGCTGACCTTCTTCGTCGTCGCCGTCACCGGCATCCTGTTCCCGATCGTGCGGCGCGAACTGTACGAGCGATCGCCGATCCGTGGCACGATCCTGGGCATCCCGACGATCAGCCTGATCGGCATCGCGGCGCTGCTGATCTACGCGCTGTTCTTCTACCCGCTGGCGACGAACAACGTGCTCGGCGCGAACACCACGCTCGGCTGGACGATCACCGGGGTGATCGCCGGGATCGGTATCATCGGTTACCCGGTGTCATACCTGGTTAACCGCGCCCGCGGCATCAACCTGAGCCTGGCGTTCAAGCAATTGCCGCCTGAATAGGAGTTCCGGCGTGTTCAGCCGCAAGAAGACCGACAGCCGGACCCGGTTGTTCTTCGCCACCGACATCCACGGATCAGAGATGTGCTTCCGCAAATGGCTGAATGCGGCGAGGGTCTACGAGCCCGACGTGCTGATCCTCGGCGGCGACGTGACCGGCAAGATGCTGATCCCGCTGGTCGCCCAGCCCGATGGCACGTGGCGCGGGTCCCTGCATGACCGGCCGGTGCAGGCGCGGAACAGCGAGGAACTGGCCGAACTGCACAAGCAGATCCGGGCAATGGGCCGCTACCCCGTCGTCGTGGACCCGGAAGAAAAGGCCGAGCTGGACGCGAACCCCGACCGGCTGGACGCGGTGTTCCGGCAGGCCATGCGGGACACCCTCGCCCAGTGGGTCGCGCTCGCGGAGGAACGCCTGAGCGGAATTGGCATCCCGGCCTACGCGATGCTCGGCAACGACGACTTCGACGACCTGGCCGACGTGCTGCGCGGGTCGGAGATCGTGCACTACGCCGAGGACGGCATCTTCGAGCTGCCCGGCGGGTACGAGCTGCTGTCGATCGGCTACTCCACGCCGACGCCGTGGCACACCTCGCGCGAGCTCAGTGAGGCCGAGGTGCAGGCCAAGATCGACGACCTGGCCGCCCGGCTGCGCGACCCGGCGACCGCGATCTTCAACGTCCACTGCCCGCCCCATGACACGCACCTTGACCAGGCCCCGCAGCTCGACGACGACCTCCGGCCGGTCGTCGACGCCAGCGGCCTGCGGATGGCGTCGGTCGGGTCGACCGCGGTCCGCAGCTCGCTGGAGACCATCGAGCCGCTGCTCGGCCTGCATGGCCACATCCACGAGTCGGCCGCGGCGCAAAGGCTCGGCCGGACGCTGAGCGTCAACCCGGGTTCCGATTACCACGACGGCGTGCTCCGCGGCGTGATCATCGACCTCGATCCGGTCAAGGGCGTCAAGCGCTGGCAGATGGTGCAGGGCTGAG
>JASIBJ010000119.1 GCA_030045215.1 Streptosporangiaceae bacterium
ACGATGGCCGCTATGACGCAGGCTCCGCAGGTAGTCGACAACACCAAGAAAGCGCGGTTCGAGGTCAGCCTCGACGGTGTGCTTGCCGAGCTCATCTACCGGCGGCAAGGCAGCCGGCAGATCCTCGTACACACCGGCGTACCCGATGCCCTGGGCGGCCGCGGAGTCGGCGGACTGCTTGTGCGGGCCGCGCTGGCCAAGGCGGTAGCCGAGGACCTGACCGTGGTTCCGCTGTGCCCTTTCGCCCGGAGCTGGCTGAAGCGGCACCCGGATGCCGCAGCGGGGATCAGCATCGACTGGGGTGGGCCCGCTAACTAGGGACCGCCGCAAGCCGACGGAGCGCAGTCGCGAGGACGCGCCTCGTTCCCCTCGAAATGAGCCGAGGAAACCGCACCCGGCCCAACGGCGAGCGACCTATGGGCCGGAGCTGGTCAGCAGGTCGTGGTGCCGGCGCGCGCCGGTCATGAACCGCGCCAGCGGAGTGCGCAGGTCATCTCCAAGGCCCGCACGCGCCAGCACGCTGGCGCGGCAGCCGGCCACGAGCAGGACGCGCGCCCCGGCCTCGGCGAGCCAGCCGGCGGCTAGATCCGCGGTGAGCAGGCCGGGGCGCGGGCTAAGCAGCGGACGGCCAAGCTGCCGCGCGGCCCTGGCCGTCTCCCGGCAGCCAGAACCACCGGCCGGGTCGAGCAGGAGCACGGCGTCACTCACGTACACGCACGTCCAGGTCCGGTAGCGGAAGCTGGTGCTGGGCAGTTCGTGCAGGACCGCGCCGGTCAGTTCCGCGCGGCGCGATGGCGTCAGGCTGCCGTCCTCTTGCCGGAACCCGGCCGGGAAGATCAGGTGAACCGGCAGTCCTGACCGTTGCGCCGCCAGCGCGGCATCAGTATCGACGCCGGTCTGGCCGCCGGTCACGATCGTGATACCGGCGCTCGCGTGCACGTCGCGCCTGAGGTGCGCCTCCACGTCCGGCCCGGTCACCACCTGCACGCCCTCATCACATGGCCGCCATCATCGCCGCCGCGCCGGCATCGCCCGTGTTCAGGCAGGCGTCACGAGCTGTGTCTGCAGCCCGGTCCCGACAACGCCGTCGCGATCCGACAGCAGGGTCTCGGTCATGCCCGTGCCAGAGCCGCCCATGGTGGTGAGAGCGTCGAGCAGCATCCACTCGCCCACCGGGTCGCGCTGCAGGACCACGGTGAGGTCGACGTTGAGGAATAGGTATTGCCTGGGGTCGAGTGCCATGCCGATCCCGCCGCCCGAGTCGGCCAGCAGCAAGGTCCGCATCATCGGCGTGAGCTCCTCGCGGGCCAGCAGCGGGATCCGCGGTCGCCCCCAGGCTTGCGCGGGGCCAAGCTGGCCAAACCCGCCTTCGACAAACCGCCAGTCGATCGCGGCCAGATACCCGTCCATGTAACCGCCGGGGAAGACAGGCACGGGCACGCTGTCGGGGATGGCGGGAAGGCTGCTTTCCCTGGCGATCACCGGGAGATGGGCTGTCCGACCGATCCGCCAGCCCCGCGCATACAGGACGTCCTGGCCGCCGGACTCCATGACCGTCTCCAGCAGGGCGACCCGTCGGCCCGGCCGCAGAGTGCGCGTCCTGACCGTGACTGTGTCGACTGGAATCGGGCGCAGGATGTCGACCGTGACCCTGGCCAGCCGCATCTGCTGATCCGGCTCGTGCCGCTCCATGTCCCTGGCCGCGAGCGCCGATGGCGGGCCGCCATGCTGAGCCTTGTCACTCCACGGCCCGGCTGTGGCCATGGTCGCGCGATAGGCATCCGGGCCGACGCGCTCGAAGAACTCTGCCTCCACGGAGCGCGATGTTACCGGCGCGACGCGAGTCACCGCAGAACGCGGGTCGGCCGGCGGGCCCTCTGGTTTGACTAGTCGGCTGCTGCGGGCAGCAGCTTGCCCATGTACAGCTCGTCCGCCAGCTTGCCGTCGACGGTCAGGCACTGGCGCCGCCGGCCTTCGACCTCGAATCCCATCCGCTCGTAGAGCCGGACCGCGCGCTCGTTGTGCGCCATCACCGTCAGCTCGAGGCGATGGATGCCTTGCGCCGGCGCCCAGCGATCGATCGCCTGCAGCAGCCCGGACCCGACTCCTTGGCCGCTGGCGGTCGCGAGCACGCCGATGACCACGTACGCAGTGATCCGGTTCCGGCGGAATTCCCCGCCTCGCGCATCGACATAGCCGACCACGCCGGCCGGGCTCTGGGCCATGATCACGACGCAGTTGGAGCCGGCCAGGCGCTCCAGGTCGGCGGCAATGTCCGGCACCGTCTCCGTGCGCTCCTGCGGCTCGAGCAGCATGAAGCTGGTCTCGCGGTCGAGTTGCCGTTTGAGCGCGAGCAGCGCCGCGGCGTCGCCGGGTCGGGCTTCCCGAGATCGCACGCCTGCCAGGGTCGTGTCCGGAGTATCTGGTCTGGGTAGCGGTGCGTCGTTTGTCACGTGCCGATCATCGTCCTGGATCCGCGATTGCCGAGCGCGGCCGGTCGTGGCGGGCTCCATGAGCAGCTGCTGCAGATCCCGCCGGGGTGCCCGTCTTCCTGATCACCGGCAGCTCAGGCCCGGCCGTAACGAAAGCGGCGTAACCCTCGTTCCGAAGGTGACCCTAGCAAGCCAGAACCACGGGGCTGACGGGTTCCGCGGCCGCCCGGCCGCCGCCCGCTCACGCTGCGCCACGAGGAAGGCGGACATGCTCACGCACGTGAGACCAAGGATCCCACCTGGCATATCGTTGGCTGCCAGGACGCTGCGATCGGTCGCGAAGTCGCACCGAGGCAGCCAGCTGAGCAGGTCTCGGTAAATCTCACGGAGGACAGAGCACAGGCCAGAGTTGTAGTTGATCTTGGGGTGTTAGCTCAATGGTAGAGCAGCGGACTTTTAATCCGTTGGTTCTGGGTTCGAGCCCCAGGCGCCCCACCACCTATGAACTTGGGATTCTTGGCCCCACCTCTTCTCAAGTGACTTCGCCGTGGACCGAGTCGTGGACCGGATGGCCATTCCAGCGCTACCGTTGGGTCGTGGCGTTAAAGCGGGATGGTCACATAGAGCGACTGCCGAGCGGATCGTTCCGCGTGAAGGTGTACGCAGGCATTGACCCGCTTACCGGGCGCGAGCTCCGGTTCCGGCGAACCGTCAAGACCGAGCAGGAAGCCCAGATCGTCCTGGGCGAGCTGCTTAAGGACAATGCGTCTGGGAAACGTCCCGAGGCTAGCGTGACGGTCGCCGAGATGCTTGACCGCTATCTCGCCATCGCCGAGCTGGAGTCCTCAACGAGGGAGACCTACGCCGGGTACATCCGGCGGACGATCATCCCGGCGCTGGGCTCGATGGAGATCCGGAAAGTCCGCGGCCCGGTGCTGGACACCTTTTATGCGCGGCTGCGCCGGTGCGGGAATCTGCGCTGCGGCGGGCGACCGTTTACCGAACACAAGACGTTTCCGTCGCTTTCCATTAGCGGAGGCGGGCTCCGCCCGACGTGGACACTGGTGGTCAGCGCGATCCGAGAGGCGATCCGCTCGGGTCGGCTCGCGCGGGGCGAGCAGCTGCCGTCGGCGCGCGAGCTTGCAGATCGCTACGGGCTTAAGGCGGCCACTGTCTCTCATGCGATGAGAGTTCTTCAGGCGGAGGGCCTTATCGACGTGCGCCAAGGCCGCGGCTCTTTCGTCGCCGAGCAGGCTCAGCCAGGGGTGCAGCCGGGCGTCGCCGTCCATGACTGTGCGCTGACCGGATGCCGACCGCACCAGTGCCGCCCGATGTCGGCCGCGACCATCCGGCAGGTCCACGCCATTCTGTCTGGCGCATTCGCCGCGGCGGTCCGGTGGGAGTGGATCGACCGGAACCCGGCAAGCTCAGCCCGCCTGCCAACGCCCCGGCACCGTTCGCCGGTCTCCCCCGCACCGTCTGAGGTCGCCGCGGTGATCGCAGGCGCTCGCGCTCGGCAGCTAGACCTGCTGGCGGTCTACATCTGGCTGGCGGCGGTGACTGGCGCGCGCCGCGGCGAGCTGTGTGCATTGAGGTGGTCCGACATTGACCTAGACGGCGGTGTCGTGCACGTCGCGTCCAGCTACCTCGTGCGTGGCGGGGAGAAGGTGCGTAAGGACACCAAGACGCATCAGGACCGGTTCCTGGCTATCGACCCGGTAACGGTCGCGGTCCTGGCCGGGCGCCAGCAGCAGGTAGCCGATCTGCTAGCCCCCGTAGGCGTGACGCTCGATCCCGACGCTTACGTGTTCACCCCCGACATTGCGGGCCGCTCACCCTGGAATCCCGACGGAGTCAGTCACAAGGTGGCCGAGCTGGCGGCCAGCGTCGGCGTCAGGCTGAATGTAAAGGCGCTGCGGCATTACACCGCCAGCCAGCTGCTGGCGGGCGGCATAGACCTGCGTAACACCGCTGCGCGCCTGGGCCACGGCGGCGGCGGAGCGACGACCCTGCGACACTATGCCGATCCGATCTCGGAAGTGGACCGCCGCGCGGCTGCCTACCTGGCTCAGCTCACAGCCGAGCAAATGAATGCTCACTGACTCGCGCCTACCTGCTCGTCCAGCCAGGCTGC
>JASIBJ010000120.1 GCA_030045215.1 Streptosporangiaceae bacterium
CGGCTCGCGACCGAGCCGAATGACCTAGGCGGCATCAGCGGCGACTACCTGCCGCTTGCCGTGAACCGGGCGCCGTTCAGCCTCGCGCTTATCGCCGATGACCGCAGGACATTCGGCCTGTCCGCGGAGTTGCTCGGCTGTCCTGCCGTGCCGTCAATCGGGACCGCGACCTGCTTCACCGGCGACTCGTCCTGGCACTCACGCGAGGGTCCCGACGTCGGCGGAGTGACGCTCTGGGCGGACCTTGAGCCGCGCACCGCCGAGGCGGGCGCGCTGCAGTTCATTCCCGGATCGCACCTGCCCGAGTTCGAGCGCCTCCTGTGGCAGTACGACGCGGCCGAGCCGGCCGTGTCCGGCTTCGAGAGCTGGGACCGGCCGCACGTCGTCGTCGAGACCGAGCCTGGCGACGTCGTCGCCTTTCACGGGCACCTCCGGACCCGCAACCAGGGCGGTACGCCGCGGCTGACCTGGACGATCGCGTACATGCCGTGGCCCGGTCTCCGACAGCCTGAGCGGCTGACCGGAGTGCGCGCCCTGATCGAGGACGATGTGGAGTACGACCACGAGGATTACGACCGGGACCGGTTCCCGGTCTGGCGGGAGTGGGTCGCCGGGGCCGGTCAGGTGCCGTCCCGCGCCATAGCGGTGGAGCGGCTCAGGCTGCTCGGCGTCCTGGAGCCAGAAGACGTGAGCCGGCAAGGGTAAGGCTCGGTCGCCAGGACGGTGTCCCGCCGCTCTGGCGGGTGTCACGGCGGCACCCGGCTGTCAGACCCGCGGGCTAGCGTGGCGACTGCGCCCGTGGCCAGGTCGGGCGCGGGACGGAGTTACGAAGATGGTGACGGCCGACGATGTGCGGTCTTGTGCGAGCGCGCTGCCGCGGACCGAGGAGCACTTGATCCGCGACTCAGTCAGATTCCGGATCGGACGGATTGTCTACCTGGCGCTGAGCCCGGACGAGACGGTGATGGCGTTCGCCTTCCCGCGAGAGGAGCGGGCCGCGCTGATTGCCGCCGAACCGGAGAAGTTCTTCATGCCGAGGCCGAGCGACGAGCGTTACAACTGGGTGCGGGCCTGGATGTCCGAGCTGAGCGTCGAGGAGATGCGCGAGCTGATCACCGAGGCGTGGCGCATATGCGTGCCGAAGAAAGTGGCAGCCGCGCACCTGGGTGGCTAGGCGGGCGCGCTGGCCGGACGGGGCGCGGGCCCGCCGAGTTGCCCCAGGGGGGAGCATCACTGATGATGGCTGACTGTGCGGGAGAACTGATAAGGCGTTCTCGCTGCTGGCCGACCGCCGGCTGCGCTTCATCCTGATCGGCCTGGTCAGCTCGAGCGCCGCCAACGGGCTGCTCCCGGTGACGGAGAGCTTCGCCGTCCTGAAGGTCACCGGCTCGGTTGGCAGGCTCGGCGTCGTCTTGTCGGTACAGGCCGCGGTCGGGTTGGCGCTCTCGCTGGCCGGTGGCGTGGCCGGTGACCGGTGGCGGCGCAGCCGGATCCTGGTGCTCTCGACCGCGGTGCGGATGGCCGCGGCCGTCGCCCTGGCGGTGGCACTGCTGAGCCATGCGGCCTCCTTCACTGCCCTGCTCGCCGGATCGGTCGTGTACGGCTGCGCGAACGGGTTCTTCGGCCCGGTCAGTGCCGCCGTGCTGCCGGACGTCGTCGCCGGCGAGCGGCTCGCAGCCGCGAACGCCGTGATCGGCGGCGTCTCCTCGTCCGTCACGATCGTCACCCCGGCGCTCGCCGGAACAGTCGTCGCGATCCTCGGGCCCGGAGCGGGCTTTGCCGTTGAGGCGGCAGTGCTCGGCGTGGCCGCGGCCAGCCTCGCGGCCGCGCGTGTCCCGGCCGCGCGGCGGAGGACCGCCGGGGAAGGCGGCCTGCTCGAGCAACTGCAGACTGGCTGGAGGATCTTCCGGCGGCTTCGCTGGCTCTGGCTACTCACCCTGCAGTGGACGATGTTCTCCCTGCTGATCCTGGCGCCGGTGGCCGTGCTCGGCCCGACGATCGCGCTGCGGTACCTGGGCGGCGCCGCCGCCTGGGGCGTGATCAGCAGCTGCCTGACCGTCGGGGTGGTTGCCGGGCAGTTCACGGTCGGACGGCTGCGCCTGAACCGGCCCGCACTACTGGCTGCCGGCCTGTGCCCGGCCGGGATAACCGAGGCGCTCGCGCTTGGCTTCGGAGCCCCGGTTCCCGTCATCGGGGTCACCGCAGTTGTCAGTGGCCTGGCGATGGGCGCGCAGTTCGTGATCTTCCAGACAACGATGCAGAGCAGCGTTCCCGCACCGGTCCTGGCCCGGGTGGCGGCGTTCGACCTGCTGGGCTCCGAGCTGGGCCAGCCGGTCGGCTATGCGATCGCGGGACCGGTCGGCGCCGCCGTCGGCATCCGGGGGTTCCTGACCGGTTGCGCGGCGATCGCGCTTGTCGCCGTCCTTCCGTTCGCGGTGGCGCCATCCCTGCGGACGCGGCGTGAGACGCTCAGCGCACTGGGTGCGGAGGCACTCGAACCCGCCGGCACCGGATGAGGATGATGGCTGGTGGACTACCTGCCGGGTAACCGGAACGGGTTCGACTGCCGCTAGGGTTCGGGGGTGGCCACGCTGACCCCGCCGTTCCGCGACTTCCTGCCACCCTGGATCGCCCGTCAGTCCTGGTATTCCGGCGTCGGCGTGCCGGCGACCCGACCGGTGGGGTTCTACCGGCTGGCGGACCCCGCAGGTGTCGTCGGCCTTGAGACGCATCTGCTCACCGACGGGTCTGCCGTCTACCAGATCCCGATGAGCTACCGCGACGCGCCGCTGCGGCAGCTGGCCGGCGGTAGCCAGGCGGACCCGGTGACGGCGCTGATCACCAAGGCCGAGCACAGCGAACTCGGCACCCGGTGGATCTACGACGCGGTCCGCGACCCCGTCTGGGTCGCGGTGACCACCGAGCTGGTCGAGGCCGAGGGCAGCGCGACGACCAGGAGCAATGACGCTATCGGTCCCGCATCCGCCCGCGGCGTCCGGTATCAGGGATGGCCGGCCGGGGCAGAGCCGGCGATCGAGCTGAACCGGGTGCTGGTGGCTGGCCATCGACCCGAGGGAACGGACGTGGTCGGAGCGGTCATGGGCAGCTGGCATGCGGCGGGCGCGGACGGCCCGGCAACCGCTGGCTGCCTGGCAGTGCTCCGCGCAGCGGTTGCCGCAGCCTGACCGCAACCCGCCGCTGCGCCCTCGCGTGCCTCCTAACGTCCTGTCCGGTTGTCGGCGGCCCGTGCTGTAGTGAGGTCATGGCGAGGAACGTGACCAGGCGGCCGATCCGGGAGCGCGGGCTCGTCGGCGTACTCGCCACCCCCGATGGACCGGGCTTGGCACCTGGCGTGCTGCTCCTCGGCGGGGCTGAGGGAGGCCTGCACGAACGGGACGCGGAGGAACTGGCCAGGCACGGCTTCACCGTCCTGGCACTGGCGTACTTTGGCATGCCAGGGCTGCCTGCCGGGCTGATCGACATCCCGCTTGAATACTTCTCGCGCGGGCTCGACGTACTCGCCGCGCAGCCGCGGGCGGCCGAGCGGTTCGGTGTGACCGGCGCGTCGCGTGGCGGTGAGGCGGCGCTGCTCATTGCCGCGCACGACGAGCGGATAGCCGCGGTTGTCAGCGTCGTGGGCTCCGGGCTGCTCACGCCCGGTATCGATTTCAGCCTCGGCACGCTCGCGGACATCCTTGCTGGCGCGCCGGCCTCGTGGACGGCCGGCGGGCGGCGCCTGCCGTTCCTGAAGCACGTGATCCCTGACGAGATGCGGGACAGGATCAAGCGCGGGCAACCGGTCCGGCTGGCGTCGGCGTTCCCGCCGCCGCCGGACGATCCGGCTGAGCTTGAGCGCTTCAGCATCCCGGTCGAGCGCGCGAAGGCAGCCGTCCTGCTCTTGTCCGCATCCGACGACGGCGGCTGGCCGAGCAGGCTCTACAGCCAGGTCGCGGCCGACCGGCTCCAGGCCGCCGTCCATCCGTACCCGTTCGCGCATCGTGCCTTCGAGGCCGGTCACCTCATCGCGGGGGCACCGGGCAGCGTCATGCTGGGCACGACCTCGCCCGGGCCGGGTGTCACGTTCGAGCAGGGCGGCACGCCCGCAGCCAACAACGCCGCTCGCGAGCAGGCGTGGCAAGCGACCGTCGAGTACCTCACCGAGCAGCTGTTCTAGCCCGAGCCGAGCCTGCGTGAGCGCAGGTGTCTGGCCCATTTGTCTGACTACAGCTCAGCACTGCGCCCGCCGGCCAGATCGGTTCGGCCCTCACCCGCTACCGACAACCGAGTCGAGCAGGCGCTGGACGTTCTCGTCAAGCACGTCGGCGGCGCCCGCGTCCCCGGCCAGGTGCCTGAAGAGCGCGTGCTGGAACAGGCCGTCGTAGAAGGCGTACGCGGCGGCCTTGGAAACGACAACCGAAGCACCCGCCAGCTCGGCATACTTGCTGACGATCCGCCAGATCATTCGCTCGAGGCTCTGGTCGATTTCCTCGACGTCGGCTCGGAACGTCTCGTCGAACAGGCTCTGCGTCCGCAGGTCGTACCAGAGCCTGTGCATCTTCGCCTCAGCCCGCAAGGTGGCGGCCATGAGCGCGGCGAAGCCCTGCTTGAGCTCATGAGGCGACCCGGACGATGCGACGATGCCGTCGTAGCGCTTCACGCACTCAGCCTTGTACTGCCGCACGCAGCACGTGATGAGCTCGATCTTGTCGCTGAAGTAGTAGTGCAGGACGCCGTGCGAGAACTCAGAGTTCTGGGCTATGTCCCGCAGGCTCGTCCTGGCGACGCCGAGTTCGGCCAGCGTCTGCAGGGCGGCAGCCGCGAGCTGTGCTCGGCGCTCCGCGAACCGGTCTACCTGCCGCCTCGCGATTCTGTCTCTGTTCCGCCGCTCCGCAATCTCAGGCACTGTCCGATCCCATGGCCCCTAGCGCCCGCCGGCGTGGGCAGCGAGCGGGCTGCGTCTCGAGTCTAACCCGGCCCAATCGCGGAGAGATCTTGACGGTTGACCAGAGATCCCTTGACAGCTGTCAAGCCGGCGCAGAAGGTATGAGCAGATTCCTCGGGCGGGGGGCGATGGGACGTCAGCTCGCGGGCGGACCTGGGCAGCGGGTGTCTGGGTCCGCCCGCGTCCTCCCGTGCGGCATGGGCGGCCGGGCGGCGGTCAGAGGGTTATCCAGTACCTCCGGATGCGCCCGAGTTCGGTGTCACGGACATCCTCGAGCAGGCCGCCGCAGTTCTCGATCGCGCGGGCCGACGCGACGTTGCTCACGTCACAGGTCACCAGCACCCGGTCTAGTCCGAGTGCGCGCGCCTCCGGCAAGACCGCGGCCAGCGCCCAGGTCGCCAGGCCGCGCCTGCGCGCGGACGGCCGGATTCCGTAGCCGATGTTTCCCGCTCCGCGCAGGAGGAAATCGTTCAGCGCATGGCGCAGCGTGATCGCGCCAAGATAGGTGTCGCGCTCGGTGATCCACCAGTAGCTGGCATGCACACGGCCCTCGCCGACCGGAACCGAGTGATCTGCCTCCCGGTGCAGCCGGCTGACCCATGCGGCAAACCCTTCTACGGTGTCGATGTCATCGCCGGCGTGCAGGCCGGCCCCATCCTGGTGTATTCCTCGCCCCCACTCCTCACGCGACTCAAGCCACGAGTCCCGCAGGCGGGTTGTCGGCGAGATCAGCTTCGGCATGACATGGCACTCTACCGACGAGTGTCATCAACTCCCGTGACCGGCGATGAGCGCCCACCAGGAGCCGCGCTTGCATAGGCGGACGCGCGTACGGGCCGGTCAGTTACCAGGATGTCCAGGTCGGCGCGAGCCAGCCAGCTACGCAGACCGCGGTTCACGGTCCAGACCATCGTCGCGATGCCGCGCCGCCGGCATTCGGAGAGCAGCCGGCTGGTCGCTAGCCGACGGTGGATGACGGCCAGGTCTGCGTCCACGCCCACGACATCCACCAGCCGGGACAGCCCGCGGGTCTTGGTCCGGCGAAGGACGAAGCGAGTGGCTTCGGCCACGTCACCGCCGATGGTGAGCCCCACAGCGACCTCAGGGTAGGCGCGCCTGATGGCGCGCGCGGCCGGCGCATCGCGAGTGGTCACGATGATGTCCGCTGGCGCAAGCAGGCCGAGCGCTAGCTGAACTGCCTCCGCCGCGCAGCTGACGTCCTTGAGGTCGATGTGGGCCCCGGCCCGGCCGGCGATCAGCCGCAAGAGCTCGGCCACCTCCGGCACCTCGTACCCGGCCAGCCCGCGAAGCGTATCCACGGTTACCCCGGAGACGCCTCGTTCCCTCCCGAAATCAGGCTCGTGACAGGTGACCAGCGTGCCGTCCAGCGTGCGCCGGACGTCGAACTCAACGTAGTCGGCGCCTGCTGCCACGGCCGCGCGATACGCCTCGTAAGTGCCGGGTGGCGCGAACTCGGCACCGCCACGGTGGGCCGAGATCGCCGGGCGGCGAGCCCCGGCCACGGCTATCCCGGTCCGCAGGCGGCCCGCTTCTGGCGCAGGCGGCGGGCCAGGGCCGGGGACAGCGCGATCGCGTAGGCGAGCAGCACCACGCCGAACGCGGTGACGACGTCGAGCAGGTAGTGGTTCGCGGTGGCCAGCACGTCCACGATGGTGACCGCCGGGTAGAGCCAGACAGCTGCCTTGAAGGCCGGGCGGCGGACCATGGCGCTCGCTGCCAGCGCCACCCAGATGGCCCAGGCGACGTGGAGCGACGGCGTCGCCGCGAAATCAGCAGCTGCCTTGCCCTCGAGCATGCTGGAGAAGACCGGCGCGGCCGTCGCGGCGATGTCGTGGTATCCGGCCAGCATCCTGGGCGGGGCGACCGGGTAGAGCCAGAACGCGACCAGCCCGATGAGGTTGCAGACGATCAAGGCATTGCGATGCACGCTGAAGTTCGGCACGCGCCGCCAGATCAGCACCACGCCGACGATCCCGGTCACCGCGCCCTGGAGCACGATGTAGTACCAGGCCGCAGCCGAGCCTGCGAGCGGGTGGACGGCGAGCCAGTTGTTCATCGGCCTGGCGAAGCCGCCGCCCAGTTCCTGGCTGATCGCATTGACGGCGACGGCGTTCCTGAGGCCGGCCGGCGCCGCGCCCGCCCGGAACCGGTCGGCGGCGTCGGTGGCCCATAGCAACAGCGCGACCGGCACGATCTGCAGGTACCGAGTCCAGGGATGGCGGGCAGCGGCTGATCGCAGGGCCGCGCAGTGAGCCGCCAGCGAGCTCGGCGCCGCCGGGCCGACCGTAGATCGGGGGGTGGTCGGGTGCGCCGGGGCGGTCGGCCGGGTGGCTGGTTCGTCTGCCGAGGTTCGGGCAGGCAGCGCCGTGGCGCTGTGATGCGCCCCGGGCATGCTGGTCGCGGACGATAGAGCGCCGGCCCGTGCTGACCCGGGCCAGGCCGATGCTGACCTGCGCCGGCCTGTGCAGGCGATCTCAGCAGGCATCTGTTTCCCCGTCGGCTGCCGGGAGAGCCAGCCGGGCCGCACGGGCAACGGCGCTACCACTGTAGGCGTCCGCATCCGAACCGGATATAGCGGATCGAATTACCCCGACAGCGGCGCCACTGCAGCCGCGAGGCACGTCGAGCCCTCTAACCTATATGGAGGCGGTCTCCATTTGAGTCTACGACCCATTGGCCGGGCGCCGCAGTCATGGGTCGGCAGGGCTGGCGGGCCGGGCGGGTGCGCGGTCGGGACCCGGCGGGCCCAGCTCACAGGCAGCGCGGGAGGCATTCGTGGATCGGATCGCGGTCATTCCGGGAGACGGGGTAGGTCCCGAGGTCGTAGCCGAGTCCCGCAAGGTGCTCGAGTTCATCAGTGCCCGCGACCCGGCCGTGGAGTTTGCGTTCGACGAGTTCCCGTGGGGCACTGATTACTACCTGAGGACCGGCGAGATGATGCCCGAGGACGGGCTCGACCAGCTACGGGGATACGACGCCATCCTGTTCGGCGCCGTCGGATCACCGAGAGTGGCTGACCACATCACGCTGCGGCAGTTGCTGTTCCGAATCCGGCACGGCTTCGATCAGTACATCAACCTGCGTCCGGTCCGGCTGCTCGACGGTATCCGCTCGCCGCTGGCGGGCCGGACGTCCGCCGAGATCGACATGCTCTTTGTCCGGGAGGGAACCGAGGGCGAGTACGCCGGGCTCGGAGACCGCATCTATCCCGGTACGGACCGCGACCTCGCGCTGCAGACCGCCGTCTTCTCCCGGCGCGGAGTGGAGCGGGTCATCCGCTGGTCATTCGAGCTGGCCAGGCGCGAAGGCCGCAGCGTCACGAGCATCAGCAAGGGCAATGCGCTGCAGTACTCAGGCGTCTTGTGGGATGAGGTGTTCGCCGGAGTCCGGGCCGAGTACGCCGATGTCGAGGCGCGCGAACTCCTGGTGGACGCGGCCGCCATGTTCATGGTGATGGATCCTGGCCGGTTCGGGGTCGTCGTGGCGTCGAACTTGTACGGCGACATCCTGACCGACCTCGGGGCTGCGATCATGGGCGGGATGGGGCTCGCAGCCAGCGCCAGCCTCAATCCCGAGCGCCGGTTCCCATCGACGTTCGAGCCGATCCACGGGTCGGCGCCTGACATCGCCGGGAAGTCTGTCTGCAACCCGGTCGGCTCCATCTGGAGCACGGCCCTCATGCTTGATCACCTCGGCCACCGGGCCTGGAGTGCGGCCGTTCAGCGGGCCATCCGACAGGCCGTGGCCAGCCCGTCCACGCGCACCGCGGACCTGAGCGGCACCGCGACCACACGCCAAGCTGGCGACGCGATCGTCGAATTGCTCGATCGCGCCTACGAGCCGGACGTCGAGCCAGATCAGCCGGCTTGACTTCAAGCTCTCTTAAAGTCCTAGCGGTAGGCGGTAGGCGGTAGGCGGTAGGCGGTTGGCGGTTGGCACCGGGCAGCCGGCGACACTCGTGGAGCCAGGGCGGGCACGGTCGCCGACTGGGCCGCGGCCAATACGGCAGAGTTCATCTGACGGCCGTACCTCCCGCGACCGGCCCGACAGCAGAGACGGAGCACGCGAATGACACTGACCAAGGCCGAGATCGACTACCTGACCGGGCAGCAACTCGGGCGCCTCGCGACCATCCAGGCCGACGGCAGTCCTCAGGTCAAGCCGGTCGGCTTCAGCTACAACCCCGAACTGGGCACGGTCGACATCACCGGCTTTGGCATGTCGGGCAGCCAGAAGTTCAGGAACGTCAGCCGCGATGGCCGGGCGGCGCTGGTTGTCGACGACATTGCGTCGGTCAGGCCGTGGCGCGTTCGCTTCCTGGAGATCCGGGGTAGCGCCGAGGCCGTGCCGTCGGCAGAAGGAGGCGACGGCGGGCCTGACACGGCGCTGATCCGGATCTGGCCCCGCCGTGTTCTCAGCTTCGGCGTGGAGGAACCGCCGGGCGAACCGCATCAGACACGGCTCAGGGCCAGAAACGTCAAGTCGTAGATGACTGCACCATTCTTCCGGTGATTCGAAGGCAACTAGTGCTCTGAAGCTGCGCTTGCTACTTCATCGAGGCGCACAGATCGTGGATGCTGATGCTTCGGGCGAGTGATCAGGCGAAACGGCGGGAGACGGCATGGAGTACCGGCGGCTGGGCTCCGCGGGGCTGCGGATCTCGCGGATCGGCCTCGGCATGATGAGCTACGGGGACGGCCGCACACGCGAGTGGCACCTGCGCGAAGACCGAGCCGAGCCGATTGTCCGGCGAGCCGTCGAGTCCGGGATCACGTTCTTCGACACCGCGGACACGTACTCGGACGGCAACACCGAGGAGATCACCGGCAGGCTCCTGGCCAAGCTGTTCGCGTGCCGCGACGACTACGTGCTCGCCACCAAGGTGTTCTTCCCGATGGG
>JASIBJ010000121.1 GCA_030045215.1 Streptosporangiaceae bacterium
CGCTGATCGGCCCAGCGCAGGCCGGTGATACGCTCATACGCCGCTACGTACCTCTGACGAGTTCGTTCAACCACATGACGCGGTAGCGGCGGCGGTGGTTGCGCTCCGTTGCGGTCCCACCCGGATTCGGCCGAGGTGAGCCAGTCGCGCACGTACTGCTTGTCAAAGGACGGCTGCGCGCGGCCGGGCCGCCAGGACTCGGCCGGCCAGAATCTCGACGAGTCAGGCGTCAGCACCTCGTCGGCCAGCCGCAGCGTTCCTTGCTGGTCAAATCCAAGTTCAATCTTGGTATCGGCGACGATGATGCCGCGCTCTCTGGCCACGCTTGCGCCGCGCCGGTAAACCTCCAGGGTGATGCGCTCAAGGTCGGCCGCGGTTTGCTCGCCGACCAGCGCGACGACCTCCGCCTTGGTCAAGTTCTCGTCATGCTGACCCTGTGGCGCCTTACTGTCTGGGTCAAATATTGGCTCGGGCAGTGCGGACCCGTCGGTAAGTCCCTCAGGCAGCGCCTGGCCGGCGACCTCGCCGCTGCGGCGGTAGTCGGCCAGGCCGGTTCCGGTCAGGTAACCACGGGCCACGCACTCGACCGGCACCATCGACAGCCGCATGCAGGCCATGGCCCGGCCCTCGAACCGGGCCGGGATCGGCGCGCTGACCAGTTGGTTAGGCACGATGTCCGCGAGTCGCTCGAACCACCACTCGGTCAGCCGGGTCAGGATCCTGCCCTTGTCAGGAATCTCGGTCTCCAGGACGTAGTCGAACGCCGAGATGCGATCGGAGGCCACCAGCAGCAGCACCCCGTCCGCGGTCTGGTACAAGTCCCTGACCTTGCCCGTGTACACGTGCCGCAGGTCGCCGCCGGCTGGCCCGCTGGCACCCGCCTCGGCGTCGGTCACCAGCGCTCACACCAGCCGCTCGAGGCGGTCAAAGACCGCGCCGAGCCGGCGCACGTACCGCTCAGGGGTGGATACCTCGTCCAGCTTGTCCTCGTCAAGGACCTGACCGCGACTCTCGGCGTGCTTGCGCAGCGTCTCCCTGAACGGCTGCCTGGTCTGCCAGGTGTCCATCGCCGCCTGCTGTACCAGCGAGTAGGCATCCTCCCTGGACATCCCGGCCGCCACCAGCTCGAGCAGCACCGCTGAGGTGTAGATCAGTCCGTGACTGGCCTCGAGGTTCGCCAGCATGCGGGCCGCGTCGACCTCGAGCCCGGCCATCAGCTCGGTCGTCTGCTCCAGCATGAAGTCGGTGCCGATCGCGGCGTCCGGCAGCGCGATCCGCTCGGTCGAGGAGTGCGAGATGTCCCGCTCGTGCCACAGGGCAATACCTTCCATGACGGGAACGATCTGTGCTCGAACGACTCTGGCCAGCCCGCTGATTCGCTCCGCCTTCACGGGGTTCTTCTTGTGCGGCATGGCCGACGAGCCCTTCTGGCCCGTGCCGAACGGTTCGGCCAGCTCGGCTACCTCGGTTTGCTGGCCGAGTCTTATCTCCAGTGCAATTGCGTCGCAGACGCTGGCGATGATCGACAGAACGCTGACCCACTCGGCGAGGCCATCGCGCAAGACCACCTGGCTGGCCACGTCGGCGGGGCGCAGGCCGAGTTTGCCGAGCACCTCGGCCTCGATGGCCGGGTCGATGTTGGAGTACGTCCCGACCGGGCCCGATAGCTTCCCGACGGCCACCGACTGGCGGGCCCGGATGAGCCGATCACGGCACCGGTGGATGGCAAAGGCGAAGTCGGCGACCCTGTGCCCCCAGACGTCAGGTTCCGCGTGAATGCCGTGCGTGCGGCCAGCGCGCAGCGTGGTCCGGTGGGCGAGCGCATGCTCCCTGAGCACGTTCAGGAGGTGCTCGCAGCGCGCGGTCAGCAGGTCGGTGGACTCGGCCAGTTGCAGGGCCAGCCCCGTGTCCAGCAGGTCCGAGGATGTCATGCCGAAGTGGACGTAGGCGGCGGCCTCGCGCGGAGTGGTGTTATTAGCCCAGGCGGACAAGAAGGCGATCACGTCGTGACCGGTCACCGCCTCAAGGGCGGCGACGGCCTCGGGGGTGGGGGGCGGCGCCGCGGCGACGGGGGCAACTGCCTCCTCGGGGACCGTCCCGGCCTCGGCGTGAGCGGCCAGGACGAGCGTCTCTATCTGGCACCACAGCTCGTACTTGTGCGCCTCACTCCAGACGTGGCCCATCTCCGGCAGGGTGTAACGCTCGATCACGCTTCTATCCTGCCGCACCGCCCCGGGCGGCCTTATCGGAGCCCTCACCAGCGACATCGAGAGCCCCCACCAGCCCAATCGCCGTCCGGCCGGCCGCCATCGCGACGAGGCCCAGGGCGGTCACAGGTTTGCGGCGGTGGCGCCTGCCGGGTTCGCGGCAATGTCGCTGCGGTACCAGCCGCCGCGCATCTTGATCTTGGCGGCGGCCTCGTAGGCCGCTGACCTGGCCCTGGTCAGGTCGGGCCCGGTGCCGACCACGTTGAGCACCCGGCCGCCCGCGGCTGCCAGCTTGCCCTCGGCGGTCGCAGCCGTGCCGGCCTGCAGGACGTAGGAACCGGGGACCCGGCCCGCCGCCGCAAGGCCCTCAATCAGGTCGCCGCTGACCGGCGCATCGGGATAGCCTTCCGCGGCCATGACCACCGCCACCGCCGCCCCCTCGGCCCACTGCGGGTCGGCGGCCGCGGCCAGGTCACCGTCCGCGGCAGCCCGCAGCAGCCCGGCGATGGGTGTCGCCAGCCGGTCCAGCACCACCTGGGTCTCCGGGTCACCGAAGCGCGCATTGAACTCGACCACCCGCAGGCCGCCCTTGGTCAGGCACAGCCCGGCGTAGAGCAGGCCGCTGAACGGCGCCGCGCGCCGGCGAAGTTCGGCCAAGG
>JASIBJ010000122.1 GCA_030045215.1 Streptosporangiaceae bacterium
AATGTCTTCGTCGTCGGGCCGGACAAGAAAATCAAGTTGATCCTGGTCTATCCGATGACGACCGGCCGTAACTTCGACGAGGTGCTGCGCGTGATCGACTCGCTGCAGCTGACCGCGAACTACAAGGTCTCGACGCCTGCGCAGTGGAGGCCGGGCGACGATGTGATCATCGCGGGGTCGGTTTCCGACGACGACGCACGGGCGCTCTTCGGTAGCTGGGAGGCGCCGAAGCCCTACATCCGCATCGTGCCACAGCCTCAGTGACCGCTCGCGGCGACTGAAAGGCCGGCGTCGGACTGCCAGCGGGCTGGCTTGGCTAGCTCCGCACCGGGCCGTCGCTTGAGGAGCACACGGCGTCAGCCGGGGGCACCTCAGCGTCGGCCCGGATGCCGGTCATCCCGCCGGGAAGTGCGGCGACGGTGAAGGTGAGTTCCGCCGCCGGGGCAAGGCTGCGGTGCCTTGGCGCGTCGGAGACGGTGTAGGAGATCCGTTCGCCACCGGCTGTGATGAGTGAGCCGGTGCCGTCGTTCGGCAGCCATCTCGGAGCGTGAGCCGCGAGGAAGTCGGCGACATCCGAGGGGCTGCCGGGGACCACCCAGTAGCGCGCGTCATCGGTCAACGGGGTGCACGCAGGCTCCACGGAGGGCTGCGCAAACGCGGTTCCCGGCAACAGCGGGACGCGGACGGCGCCGAACGGGACGATGATCGCATCGAGCATGCGCCCGGCAAGCCCGCCGGCGCCCGAGCTCGACCTGAGTTCTTGGTGCACTCCGATGGCAGCCACCAAGATCAGTGCCGCACCGAGCGCCCCCAGCCGCGTCCATGCCATCACAGCCTCCCTGGCCACGTTCATCGTCGTGCTGTGGCTCTGACGCGCGCGGCGTCCGCTCCGTTCCAGGCGCTGCATAGCGGGAACGAGGTGTGTCCTCGCGACTTGCCTCCGCCAGCCGGCGGCGTCACGTGGAGGACGTGGCTTGCTGGGTGAAATACCACTCGTGGCCCTCGGGGTCAATGATCGAGAAGGCGAGCCAGCCCGGAGCACCGGGCTCGATCGCTGATGGCTGCGCCCCCCGCGCAAGCACGCGTTCCCGGTGACCAGCAAGGTCGGCGACGACGACCCGGATCAGCGTCGTGGCCCCGCCCCGCGCCGCCGGTCCGCGGAAGCCTGGACCAGGCGAGCCGACCATGATGACGCCGCCTCGGTCCAACTGCAGTTCACCATGCCTGAGCGTGCCGTCCGGCCGCTGGCTGCGCGCACGGACGGCAAAGCCGAAGGTTTGGGCCAGCCAGTCCATCGCAGAGCCCGCGTCCTCGTACAGCAGGTAGGGAATGACCTGCGGATCCTCATCGGCCACGATAGACATTCTGCGTCTAGCCGGCGGACCTCGCACATCGCATCGGCGGGCCGGGAGGGTTTGGGTCAGAAGCCGGCCACGGTCGAACCCGGTGGCCGCCACTTCCAGTCGCTGACGTCGGCTTGCTCAGCGACCACGCGGTTACGGATCGTCCCGACTCCGTCGACGGTGACTTCGATGATGTCGCCCGGCTGCAGCCAGACCGGGGGCTGGCGGGCGAAGCCCACGCCGCCAGGGGTCCCGGTCGCGATCACATCGCCGGGGCGGAGCCGGGTGAAGGACGAGATGAACTCGATCGCGCTCGGGACGTCGACGATCATCTGCGAGGTGCGGGCCGACTGCATGACCTTGCCGTTCAGAGTGGTGGTGAGCTGCGCATCCGCAACGTCCGCCTCATCGGTGGTGACAAGTTCCGGGCCGATCGGCATGCTGCCCTCGAAGTTCTTTCCCGCCGTCCACTGCGTCGCGGCCCGCTGCCATTCGCGAGCCGTCGCGTCGTTGAGAACCACATATCCGGCAATCGCGTCGAGCGCCTTGTCCGCGGCGATGTAACGGCCGCCGGTTCCGACTACTAGCCCGAGCTCGCCCTCGAAGTCGAACTGGCTGGACAGGGCCGGCTTCACCAGGTCGGCGTAGGGCCCGAGGGCGCTGCCCTCGCCCCGGACAAATATCTCCGGCCAGGTTGGCACTTCCCGGCCACCCTCGATCGCGTGATCGCGGTAATTCACGCCGAGGCACAGGATGCGCCTGGGCGACGGGACCGCGGGACCGAACTCGTCAGGACCGAATTCGGGGCCGTCTGTGTCGACCAGTTGGCGGGCCGCATCTATCGCGCCCGCATCAAGCACGGCGCGCAAGGTGGAGAGGGCGGGGTCGCCTGAGCCGTCGGCCACATCGACGTAGCCGGAGCGTCCCCTGACGTGCAGGCGCATTCCGCGGGGCGTGAGCATCGTCGCGAGCCGCATCGGCGAACCTCCGGATTCCGGCCGTGTTAACGACACTTAGCCGATGACTGAGCATAGGGCGGCCACGGCAGTCGAGCCCAAGCCGGGGACCGGTCCGAAGTTAAGGGCCGTGATGTCGTCGCCCGGGCCACCCGGCGCGGAGGGCGGGCCGCTCGTCGCGACCGGCCGGTCGCCACTTCGTGTTCGAAGCGCGCGGAGCGCGCCTGGCGGAGCGGCTGGCTCTTCGGTTGTGCCGTGACCGGCAACTGTCGCGTCAGCCGTCGCGCAGGCTGGCTACCAGTGCGTCGGCTTGTTCAAGCGTGACCGTCGAGAAGTTGACGCTGTCCATGGGCGCCGTCCGGCTGCCGCCGGCCAGGAAGATCACCTTGTCGGTCAGGCAGGCCCGCAAATCCGGATATCGCTGGGCGATCGCCATCTGCGTCGCAAGCGTTTGCTGTCCCCTCGCCTGCAGCGTCGGAAGGATCTTCTCGGTCATCGCGCGCTCGACCCGGCGGCCGATGGCCCGGCCGATGAACCGGCCGGCCGCGCCCATCGCGAGATCGGCGATGCCGTCCCCGAGAGAGCCCCCTTCGCCGTAGCCGCGATAGCCCTGGCCGCCCTGCCATCCGCCGCCCTGCCAGCCGCCCTGAACCGGACCGGAAGTTGGCTCCTGTGCCCACCCCGGCGCGGGACCTTGCTGTCCGCCCTGGTTCCCCGGCTGCTGCTGGGCGCTCAGCCGGCTTTGCGCCTGCGCGGCGAGCTCCTGGATCGAGTGCACGGACGCAGTGCTGCCACACTGCGGGCATACCGCGTCTGACTGCCCATCGGTCATGCCCTCATTGTCGGCGGCCGGCGCGGCGGCGTGAAGGTGCAGCGACTTACCTGAGACTGAGGTGAGATCGGGCTGGATCGGCGCGGCGCCCCGGAGTGCGTCACCTCGCGCTCGACGTGGGCCGGCTTTGCCGTGAGAATGACCGGGATGTCCGTCGGCTGGCAGGAGGCCTTTCGTGACCGCATATAAAGAGATCCTCTACGAGGTCGAGGACCCGGTTGCGACCATCACCCTCAACCGGCCGGAGGCGCTCAACGCCTGGACTGATCGGATGGGCCTGGAAGTACGCCACGCTGTCGCGGCCGCGGAAGCCGATCCGCGGGTTGTCGGCATCGTGATCACCGGTGCCGGGCGCGGGTTCTGCGCCGGGGCGGACATGAGGCGATTGTCGGCGGTCAGCACGGGTGATTACACCGCGGAGGTCCTCCCTGAGGACCTCGCGTCCGAGCCTGGCGACCCGGCCTTCGGCGATGACCTGCATCTGGGCACGCACACCTATCTCCTGTCGGTGCCCAAGCCGGTTGTGGCCGCGATCAATGGCCCGGTAGCGGGGATGGCTGTACCGATCGTGCTGGCGTGCGATCTGCGTTTCATGGCCGAGGATGCTGTCCTGCTGACCGCGTTCGCGCAGCGCGGGCTGGTCGCCGAGTGGGGCATAGGGTGGCTGCTGCCGCGTCTGGTCGGTACAGCGGTCTCGCTCGACCTGCTTTTCTCCTCGCGCAAGATCACCGGTGTCGAGGCGGCCGCGCTTGGCGTGGTGAACGCGGCCCTGCCGCGCGAGGAGGTGCTGGCACACGCGCAGAACTACGTCAGGAACCTCGCGGTGACCTCGTCTCCGACGTCGATGGCAATCATGAAGATGCAGGTCTACCAGCAGCTGCACGCCGGCCTGCTCGCATCCGAGCGCGCGGCCAGGAGCCTGATGATCGAGAGTTTCGGGCGTCCCGATTTCCGCGAGGGAGTGAGCTCGTTCATCGAGCGGCGGCCACCACGATTCGAGCGGCTCCCGCAGGTCAGCTAGCGAATGCAGCTGCTGTCAGCCGCCGCGCGTACCTGGCGCTCGCGCAGCCAGAGCAGTTCGCCGTCCTCCAGCACGCCTGTGGGCGCGAGGCCGGCGGCCCGCGCGACAGCCGCGGAGGCCTCATGCTGCGGATGTATGTGCGCCTGGATCCGCGTTACGCCACGCGCGTCGAGCCAGCCGGCCAAGGCCCGAGCCGCGGCGGACGCGAGCCCGCGGCCCTGCCACGCCAGTCCGACGACCCAGGCGACTTCTGCCCGGCTGCCGCCCTCGTCGATGGTCGCCTGGACGTAGCCGGCGGCCTGGCCGTCCGGCTGGCAGCGGATGATCCAGTTCCGCCACTCCTGACGGCCGTCGGCAGAGCGGCCCGCAACCTGGCGCGCGTAGCGTGTACGTAGTTCTGCCAGCGTGGGAGGAGCGCCGCCGGTGAAGCGGTACAGTTCCTCGCTGCCAAGCACCAGGACCATCTCCTCGGCGTCGCCGACCGCAAGCGGAGTCAACAGGACGGGATCCGCGCGGATCGAGTCGTCTGGCCCCCCGGCATCCGCCTCGGCGCTCTCGCGATGCGTCACGCCCATCAGGCTCTCACGCCAACGTGCCGAGGCGCGGCGGCCAGCTGGGGTCGCGGAGGGCAGGCCCCCTCGGGCGCGGCGCCCGGAGGGCAGGCCGCCCTCCGGGCGCCGCCTCGCGAGGGCTGCGGCAGACTGGAGATGAAGCAGGACAATGGGCGATAACAAGCCCACTGAGCCCAGATCCCGCGCAGCGGGCGGACAAAGCGGAGAGGCGCAGATGACTGAAGGCGCCGGGCAGCCGGTGACTGACGGGATCGGCCCCGGGCTCGGCAGCGAGCGGGACAACAGGGCCGGCAGTCTGCCCGGCGAGGCACTGAGCGAGTTGCTTGCCCTGGGAGAGTCGGCCCGGCCCGCCCTCATAGTTCCGGACAGCGGGCAGGTACTGACGTACGCGCAAGCGGCGGCGGCGGTCGAAGTGCTGGCCCAGCGACTGGCCGGGCTGGGCGTCCGGCGCGGCGATCGCGTCGCCCTCGCCCTGCCGAACGGGCCGGAGATCGTGCTCCTGCTGCTTGCCATCACCGCGCTCGGGGCTGCTGCCGCGCCTCTCAACCCCGCCTACACTCAGCCCGAGTTCGAGTTTTTCCTGGGCGACATCGCGCCCAGGCTGATGCTGATCCCGGCGAAGGGGTCGGCCGCTGCCGCCGCCGCGGCGGCCGGGACAGGCACGGCCCTGCTCGGTGTCCTGGAAGCCACGGCGGGGCCGCCCGAGTTCCTCGCTGACGGGAAGCCTGCTGTGCTGCAGCGCTCGTTCGAGCCGGGTGATCCAGACGACGTGGCCCTCGTGCTGCACACCAGCGGGACCACCAGCCGGCCTAAGCAGGTTCCGCTGCGCCAGCGCAACCTGATGGCCTCGACCAGGACGATCGCCGCGCATTACGAGCTCAGCCAGGACGATGTCTCGTTCTCGGTGATGCCGCTGTTTCACATCCACGGGCTGGTCGCATCGACCTTCGCGGCGCTGTGCGCGGGCGGCGCGGTGATCGCGCCGCGCCGGTTCACCCCGACAAGGTTCTGGCCGCAGGCTCGCGAGCACCGTGCCACCTGGCTGTCGGCCGGCCCGACGCTGCACCAGATGATCCTGGACAAGGCCGACGGCGGAGGCCCTCCCAGCACGCTGCGGTTCGTCCGCTCTTGCAGTTCCGCGCTGTCCACGGCGCTGGAGGAGCGAGCCGAGCGCGAGTACCGCGCGCCCATGCTGCAGGCGTACGGCATGACCGAGGCGAGCCATCAGATGTCCTCCAATCCGCTGCCGCCGGCCGCGAGGAAGACTGGCTCAGTGGGGGTGCCGACCGGCACGCAGATCGGGGTCGCCGACAAGGCGGGCAATCTCCTGAGCGACGGCACCCCGGGCGAGGTAGTGATCAGGGGTCCCGGAGTGATGTCGGGATATGTGGGGAACCCCGAGGCCACGGCGGCCGCGTTCTTCGGGGACTGGTTCCGCACCGGCGACCGCGGCGTGATGCGGGACGGCTACCTGTTCCTCGAGGGCCGGATCAAGGAGATGATCATCCGCGGCGGCGAGAACATCGCACCGGCTGAGATCGAGGAGGTGCTCATGTCCCATCCCGCGGTGCGCGACGCGGTGTGCTTCGGCGTGGCCGACGCGAAGTACGGTGAGCTCGTCGGGGCCGCAGTAACGCTCGACCGGGATGTGCAGACCGCCGATCTGATCGACCACTGCCGGCACCAACTCGCGCCCTTCAAGGTGCCAGCCAGCATCGATGTCCTGGAG
>JASIBJ010000123.1 GCA_030045215.1 Streptosporangiaceae bacterium
TGGCGTGCTCGATGCCTTCCAGGTAGCCGATCGTGACGTGCCGGCTCGCGGCGACCATCTGGCTGATCAGCGAGGAGCGGAAGATCGTGCCCCAGTACTCATCGCCTTCGTTCTGCTGGTAGTAGGCCGACTGCGACGGCTTGGTGTTCCAGTTGTCCAGGTACCCCTGAGCAGGGTTCACGCTATGCGGCATGTCCTTGAAGGGAACGAAGCCTTGCCACTGCTCGGTGCCGTTTCCGAGCGCGGGCAGCCTGGGGTCGACCTTGCTGAAGGATGGCTCGATCGGTACCAGCCCGTCACCGAAGTAGGCGATGTTGCCGTACCGGTCGGCGTACAGGAAGTTGTGCAGCGTGGTGATCAGGCTCATCGAGTGCCGGAACTGGCTGAGGTCGGTGTCGCCGCCAAGCTGGGAGAAGCCGACGAGCGATCCGGTTTCCCTGTTCCAGGACGCGAACCGGATCGAGAACGCGACGTCGTCGGCGGGATCGGTGTCGAAGACCGGGCCGTCCTTGGTCCGGTACACGGTGAACTGCACGGCGGCCTGGCCCGCGACCGGAATCGTCTCGTCGATCGCCTGCATCTTGATGAAATGGCCATCCCACTCGTAGGTCGGCGGGTTGGCGGCGAAGTCCACGTCCTCCACGTAAATGCGCTGGTCAACAAGTTCTTCGCTCGTCGTCGTCCAGGCGATATCGGCATTCCGGCCGATCAGCACGAACGGCTCTCCCGTAATCGCCATGCCGCCCGCGTCGTAGGCGGGGCCGTGCAGGTAGACCTCCCAGTCCACGCTGGGCGTGCCGAAGCCTTCCTGCGGTGCTCCCCACAGCAGCGCGTGGTGATCGGCCGACCGCCACGGCGCGACCGCGATCGCGTTGGACCCGCCGTGCGAGAGCACGCGCAGCGAGATGCCCGTCTTCAGGATCGACGCTCGGTCGCCGGCGAGCTTCGCGCTGGCCGCGCGCACGGCGGCCGGGCTGATGCTCGACAGGCTGGCCAGTGTGCGGGCGGTCGCGACGGCCGAACTCGCGCCGGCTGTGCTCGTCGTTTCCGCACTCGTGGTGGTGGCGGGCGGGGGCGCGGGCTGCGGCGCAGCCGGACCTGACGGGACGGTGGTCGGCGCGGTCGGGTCGTTCAGCCAGCGGGCGTCGTTGAAAATCGCGGTCGCGTCCGAGACCGCGTTGACGTCGCCGGCCGCGGTCCGCTCGGCGACGAGATAGTCAAGGAAGCTCAGGTTCTGCAGCTCACTGCCGCCGCCTCCGCCGAACTCCCTGGCCAGGTAGTTCCCGACCGCGACCGTGTCCTCCGGCGTCCACGGCGCCGGCCGGTAAGGGGTGCCCGCGGCCAGGCCGAGGGCCTGGCCGAGCACGAAGAACTCGTAAGGGACGCGGGTCGCCGGGTCGCTGTAGGCGTAGGCCTCGTAGGCGTTCACGCCGGCCGAGAACGCCTCGAGCGCGGCCCGGGTCGCCGCCGGGAGCGACTCGAATTGCGCCTTCAGCTCGGCCGGAGTGTAAAAGAGCGTGCGGACGGTCTCGTCCTGGCTGAGTTCGGAGGAGCCGAAGATGGCCGACAGGGTTCCCTCAACCGACCTGCGGGTCAGCTCAAGCTGGACGAGCCGGTCTTGCGCCTGGGCCCAGCCGTCGCCGAACCATATGCCCGCCGTGGTCGTGGCGTAGATGCTCGGCACGCCATAAGAACTGCGGACGATGACGGCGGACTCGGCGCCTGACCCGACGTGCTCACCCCGCGGGCCGGGTCTTGCGCTGCCGCCGGCCGCGTGCGCGGCGGCGTCGGCCGCCGGGATCAGCGAGCCGGACGTCACCAGTACCGCGGTGAGGCCCGCCGCGGTCAGGATTCTCGTCATGCGATGGGACGACAACGTGCACCTCCGCAGTCAGCCGCTGCCCGGCTGGTGACTTGCCGCCGGGCAGCGAGGTAAAATAGGCGAGTTCATGCGCCTGTAGTGGGGATTACGGGCAGGGGCAGAAAATGTTTTCATACGGCCATATCCGACATCGTGGCCGGTAACACGGAAGTTAACGTGCGGGTAATAGCCGTGTCAACGGGCACACTGACGTGCAGTTGCCTCTGAGCAAAAGAGGGTGGCAAAGGACACCGCACCGTGACAGGAAGCGCCGGATACGATCAGCTCACCGTTCCTGCCGCGGGCGGCCGCAGCCTTGACGTTCTCGTAACCGGGCCGTCCGACGGCCTGCCGCTCGTGTTCCAGCACGGCACGCCGGGCGGCATCGCCGTCTATCCGCCGATGGCGTCCGAGGCCACTGCGCGAGGACTGCGCCTGGTCCTGTATGCGCGGCCCGGCTACGGCGGCTCCACGCCGGCGCCGGGCAGGCTGGTCGCGGATGCCGCGGCCGATGTGGCGTCCATCCTGGACCGGCTCGGCGCAAACCGCTTCGTGACGGTCGGCTGGTCGGGCGGAGGCCCGCACGCGCTGGCGTGCGCGCGCCTGCTATCGCCCCGGTGCATGGCCGCGGCGTCGCTCGCGGGGCCCGCGCCCTACCGGGCTGCGGGACTGAACTGGCCGGCCGGGATGGCCGCGGACAACCTCGCGGAGTTCGGCGCGGCGGCCGAGGGCGAATCCGAGCTGACCGGCTTGCTCGAGAAGGAGGCGCCGTTATTGCGGGACATCACGGCCGGCCAACTCGCCGACGCAATGGCCGAGGTCATCTCGACGGCCGACTATGACGCCCTGGACGGCGAACTCGCCGACTATTTCGCCAGCGCCTTCCGGGCCGGGCTGTCGGCCGGCATTGCCGGCTGGCGTGACGACGACCTGGCGTTCGTGCGGGACTGGGGTTTCTCCCTGGCCGCGCCGGGTGATGCGGCGCCGGTCGCGATCTGGCACGGCGATCAGGACGGGATGGTGCCGTTCAGTCATGGCGAGTGGCTGGCCGGACGGATTCCCGGCGCGCGCAGCCACCTGATGACCGGCGTGGGCCACCTGGCCATGCACTTCGACTCGATCTTCGACGACCTGCTCGAGCTGGTCGGCCCGCACTAAGACCGCTCAGGACGGCCGGAACCGCAGGGCCGACCACACGTCGTCGAGGGCCACCTGGCGGACCGGGCGGATGCCATGGCTGGCCAGCGCCGCGGCGAGGACGTCGCGATTCAGGTCGGTGCCGAGCTTGCCCGCCTTCGGGTAGGCGATCCACGCCAGCTTGTCCTGCTGGGCCGCCTCGATCGCGGGCCGCGCAGGCCCGGAAAGCTCGCCGATCTTGTGCGCAAACGCGATGATGGCGCCGGCCTGCCCCGGCTCGGCCGGCGGGCCGAGCCCGGAGAGGTCAGGGCCGTCGGCGGGCACCGCCACCGCGGCGACCGCGGTCCCCGGCTTGATCTGAAGCTTGGCAGCGATGTCCATGCGCTCATTATCCGTGTGCAGCGGCCGGCAGCCGCCGCGTCTACTACGAGCGAAACCGACAGCCCTCTTTGGAAGATCATCGAGGTCGCGGCGGAGGGGATCGAAGGTCCACCGACCTGAACTGCTTTCAGCCGGCCCCATCTAGAGGCGCCGATATCAGGCGGAGGATTTCTTCGGCGAACGCGGGTGCTCCGGCTCTGCCAAGCTGGGTCGCCAGATCCTGTGGGGCTAGCGCGGGATTTCTGGTGTGTGCAGCCTGCTCGCGGATCACCTGGACGACGGTAGCCGGGCTGAGGTCGAGCTGATCCAGGAGAAATACGTCCGGATGGATCGCTTGCAGGCCGAGCACGCCGAGTGCGGATTCGGGA
>JASIBJ010000013.1 GCA_030045215.1 Streptosporangiaceae bacterium
CCGGCAGGATCGAGCAGGGCAGCATCGAATCCGGCCAGCCGGTCGAAGTGGTGGGGCTAGGCCGCACCATCACCTCGGTCTGCACCGGGCTGGAGACCTACGGCAAGCAACTGCACTGCGCCGTCGCTGGCGACAACGCCGCGCTTCTGCTGCGCGGAGTCCGGCGGTCCGACGTGCGCCGCGGCCAGGTCGTCGCCGTCCCCGGCAGCGTCACCGCGGTGCACAGGTTCGCCGCCCGCCTGTACGCGCTGACACAACAAGAGGGAGGGCGACACACGCCGTTCTTCAGCAACTACCGGCCCCAGTTCTTCTTCCGCACCACCGATGTCTCCGGCACCATCACGGTCAACTCGGCCAGCATGGTGATGCCCGGAGACAGCGCGGATCTGGTCGTCGCACTCGGTCAGCCGGTCGCCATCACCGCCGGCCAGCAATTCGCCATCCGTGAAGGCAAACGAACCGTCGGCGTCGGCACCGTCAGCCAGATACTGGACTGAGAACCGCTGGTCCGGCTACGCGGCCGGACCAGCGGCATATCTGCCAGCCGGCAGTTTGCTCTGCTGACCACCTGAAGATCACCGCAGGCGCAGCGCTGATAGCTGGCGGACGCTCGCTCCGGAAGGGGGTGATCTGCGCATCCCCAGGCTCAATCACCCGGCCGGTGCGTGCGGCATGGACCAGCGCTGGTGATCCCGCGAGACCGGCAGCCATCCGTATCCAGCTCACCTATCCTCGGCCCATGGGAGTCCAGGTGCGGCCGGCGACGGGTCGATGGGATGACTTCGCGTCGCTCATGGTGCCACGCAAGCCAGGCGGCGGCGGATGCGTCTGCATGGCGTACCGCAATTCCAGCCTCGGCATATCCGGCCGTATCGCGCACATGCGCGCACTGTGCGACAGCGAACCGGGCCCAGGGGTGCTGGCGTACGTGGATGGCCAGACGGTCGGCTGGTGCTCGGTCGCGCCGAAGTCCACCTACCGCGCCCTGGTCAACTCCCGGACGATCCCGCACCTTCAGGACGAGGATGCGTGGTCGGTGGTGTGCTTCGTAGTGCGTCCGGGGTTCCGGCGCCGAGGCCTGATGCACCCGCTGCTGGAGGGCGCGATCGGGCATGCCTGCGCGATGGGCGCCACCACGCTGGAGGGCTACCCGGTCGATCCCGGCGGCGAGCGCGTTGACCAGACCGCCGGTTATGTGGGCACCGTCCCGCTGTTTGAGGCGCACGGATTCAACCGCGTCCGCCTGACCTCCGGACACGGCGGCGGAAAGCCCCGCTGGCTGGTCCGCCGACAGCTCCCCTGACCACGCCGCTGCCTGCTCCCGGCGGAAGCGCATGGATACAAGCCTGTCCGCCTGCCCGCTAGGCCCTGGACGCAGCCGAGGCATCAGTGCTCGGGGCCAGCCCTAGCTGCGTCAGAACGCTCGCCAGCTCTCCTGGGTGCTCGACAAGACGGGTCCCCAAGCCGATCGCGGCGGCCGATGCCGGCGGTGAGTCATCGACCAGTACCGCCTCGGATGGCGCGATGTACTGGTCGCTGAGCCATGGCCCGAAGAACGGGCTGTGCCCGCCGATCAGGCCGTTCTTCAGGACACCGAGCGAAGCCGAGTCCAGGATGGCGTCGAAGATGCCTCCGAGGCGCAGGGCCGGTACCGTCCAGCGGCAAAAGGCGTCCATGTTGTCGGTCGCCAGGATCACTTTGATCCCCTGCCCGCGGATCGCATGGAGGGCATCGACCGACGCGGGGTCGTAGAACTCGAAGCGCCGGCAGCTGTGCTCGAGGTCGGCCAGCAGATCCGCAGCGGCCAGACCCAGGCTTCCGGCGGCCGACGTGCACACGTCCTCCGCGGCCACTGCCCCGAGCATCCACTCCCGGATGAGTTCAGCACGGCTGAAGACGTAGCTCCGCACCCTGGCCGAGTCCGCAGCTGACAAGCGGCAACCGGGCCCTTGCTGCCAGAACAGCGACGTCGAGAGAGTCTTGTGCCAGTCGACGAAGACGACGCGGACATTCACCGCCAGCAGTATCCCTCCCGTAACCGCCGCTGGGTTGGCAGAGATGCCACGAAGACTGGCATCGCCTCCAACGTACTCGCCGCAACGCGGCGATCGCGGCGGCGTCTTAAGGACAAGAGACTGGACGATCACGTGGGGCAGCCATGCATGCGCTGGGGGCAGCAGCCGGACGGCGAAGCGGTCTGAGTGCAGCGCTAGCTTGCCTGGCAGTCCTGACACTCGCCGCGTGTGGCTCGTCAGCTGGGGCGGCACGCACGGCTAACGCCGGGGCAAGCCCGCGCGCGGACGCCGGCCCGGCCAGCCAGGCCAGAGCGGGCTCGGCCAGTTCACTGCCGACCGGATCGCCTGCGGCCAAGGCCAGCGTCAAGCACGTCGACTTCCTGAACGGGGTGTCGTGTGCGTCTCCCACCAACTGCACGGCAGTCGGCGACTACTACCAGGCGGCCAGCGGCCCGCAGCTAAGTCTCGTCGAGCGGTGGAACGGGACGGCGTGGCGGGTCGAGGGTTCGCCCAGCGTCGGTCGAGCTAGCACCCTGGACAGCGTCTCGTGCCCGAGCGCCGCTAGTTGCGCCGCCGTCGGTTCGCTGATCCTGGGCTGGAACGGGGTGACCTGGAAGGTCGAGCTCCGATCCAGCCCGTTCGTCAGCGTCTCCTGCATCACGCCGAGCTGGTGCATGGCCGTCGGCGTCAGCAGCGGCGGCGCGCCGGAGTCCGGTTACTGGAACGGCGCGAAGTGGAAGCTGGAGCCGATGCCCCGGCCGCGGCACCCAGCGCAGCGGATCACCCTGGCCGAAGTCTCCTGCACCGAGCAGAGATTCTGCATGGCGGTCGGGGACTACTCCTACGGCGTGGGCGCCATGCCCAGCACGGGGGCCAGGGACCGGACCCTGGCCGAGCGGTGGAACGGATCGTCCTGGCAAGTCGTCCTCTCGGTCGACGTGGCCAGCTGGGATCAGCTCAGCGCCATCTCCTGCACATCATCCCGCGCGTGCACCGCGGTCGGCAGCAGCGCGTCGCAGCAGTTCGCGCTGGCTGAGCGATGGAATGGCTCGAGGTGGAATACCGAGCGCGTGCCCAACGTGAACCGGATCGGCTATACCCGGCTGACCGCCGTGTCATGCGGTTCCGTGAGCGCCTGCATGGCGCTGGGCACCTACAACGGGGGCATCATGGCCATCGCCGAATCGTGGAACGGCGTCGCGTGGAAGCTGCACCCGATGCCGAGCCCACCGCAGTCCGCACCATACGTCCAGCTTGACGGCCTGTCGTGCACCGGGCCGGACGCATGCGTAGCGGTAGGGACCGACGGCAGCACACTCGCCGAGATCTGGACCGACGCACACTGGCACATCACGCCCACCCCCAACCCGTAGCCGGTCCCGCAGCGATCCGTCATCGTCGAGGACACCGGGCCCGCACCTGCTCGGCCGGCGCTGTAGCGCGGCGCGAGTCTCGCGACAGATGGCCTCAGCCGTTGAGCGGGGACATGTCCGCGTAGCGGTCGCCGGCTGGCGGGCGGATCGCGCCGAGGCGAGCGAGGTGATCCGGGCTCAGCACGAGGTCGGCCGCCGCGGCGTTCTCCTCCAGCCTCAAGACCCGCCTGGTGCCGGGGATCGGCACCAAGTCGTCGCCCTGGGCGAGCAGCCACGCGAGCGCGACCTGTGCCGCAGTCGCGCCAGCCTCGGCCGCTACCGCCTCGACCTCCGCGACGATGCGCAGGTTCTGCTGCAGGTTCTGTTGCGCGAAACGGGGATTGCTGGCTCGGAAGTCGCTGGCGTCGAGCTGGTCGGTCGAGCGGATCTGGCCGGTCAGGAACCCGCGGCCCAGTGGTGAGTAGGCCACGAAGCCGATGCCGAGAACGCGCACCAGGGGCAGGATCTCGGCTTCGGGGTCCCGCGTCCATAGCGAGTACTCGGTCTGCAGCGCGGTGACTGGGTGCACCGCGTGCGCCCGGCGGATCGTCGCGGGCGACGCCTCCGAGAGGCCGATGTGCCGGACCTTGCCCTCGTCGATCAGCTCGGCCATCGCGCCGACCGTGTCCTCGATCGGGGTGCCTGGGTCGACCCGGTGCTGGTAATAGAGGTCGATGTGGTCGGTGCCGAGCCGGCGCAAGGATCCCTCCGCGGCGAACCTGACGTTCTCCGGCCTGCTGTCCAGCCCCCGCTGCTCCCCGTTCCGGCGGGAAATCACCCCGAACTTGGTAGCCAGCACGACCTGGTCGCGGCGGCCAGCGATCGCCCGGCCAACCAGTTCCTCGTTGCGGTACGGGCCGTAGGCCTCGGCCGTGTCGATGAGCGTGATGCCGAGGTCGAGGGCCCGCTGGATCGTGCGGATTGACTCGGCGTTATCGACGTTCGCTCCGGTGTAGAAGGCGGACATGCCCATCGTGCCCAGGCCGAGCCGGGAAACATCAAGGTCGCCGAGCGAAACGTGCTCCATGGTGAACCTCCTGGACAGAGCCAGCCAGGCACGTTCGTTGCGCCTTTACCTCCGCTGACGTCCCGCCCGGCTGCGAGTCCCCTACCCCTATACCCTCCAGGTGAACTTCTTGCCGTTCAGCGCTGGCGCCGCTCGCGGTACCGCCCCGGAAGAATTAATTGCAACTTTTCAGACTGACATAGTAGGGTTTCCAGCATCGGAGTTCCCCCTAATGCCAGGAGCCATGAACTTGTCAGCGCGACTCATACTTTCCAGGGCAGGCGGACTTGCCGCCGCAGCGGCGGCCAGCGCGCTGATGCTCTCGGCTTGCGGCTCGTCCGGCCCGTCTGCGCAATCCACCACCGGGAGCACCTCAGCCGAAGGGACATACAACCTCGGTCTGATCACGCCGACCGG
>JASIBJ010000014.1 GCA_030045215.1 Streptosporangiaceae bacterium
CACCGCGAGCATGCGGGAAGCGGCCCGAAGGGCCGCGAACATAGAGCGACTGCGGGTTTTTGCGGCGCCGCGAGCATGCGGGAAGCGGCCCGAAGGGCCGCGAACATAGAGCGACGCCGGGTGGCTACGGGGGCAAACCACCCGGCGTCGCGTTCATCGGCGCTCCGACGGGGGCCCGGAACGCCGGCAATTGGTGCCCCAGCGGGGGACCAGAGCACCGCTAAGCATGTTACACCGAACCTCCCCCTAATGCGTCAAGACCGGATTACGAGGATCTCTCAGCATCCGGCCGACTGGTACCGCCGATTTGTTCGGCTATGCGGGAGGCGTTGTCGCACCAGGCAGCTGGGTATGCCGGGGCGCGCCGATAACGTAGGGAAATGAGATGACTGCCGCTAACGTCCGGTTGCGGAAGCGGGCGGCACATGCGGGTCGGCGCCCTGGCCGGACTGCCCGTCATTCGGCGGCGTGGATCCCTGTGGCGGCACATAGCGCTCAGGCAAGTTCGGCTGGTACTGGCGGAACCCGCGGCTGTAGGGCTCCCGGCCGCCATTGGCGAAGATGACGGCGAAATACGGGATCACGAGAGCCCCGACCAGGGGGATCGCGGTGAGCCAGCCCAGGTGATTAACGAACATCAGCAGCGCCGTCAGGAAGCACAGGGTCCTGATGCCCATCATGAGCAGATACCGGCGCTCGCGGTACCTGATGTCCGAGGACAGCCCCGGTCGTGCCTCGGTGACCAGGTGTGCCTGGTCACGACTGGAGCGCTGAGGCCTTCGCACGCTTCCACGTTATTCCGCTCGCGCGCCCGTCGCCAGCGCGGGGGGCAGACGCTGAGGTTCCGGAATGGGCGAGCCTGGCATGGCGGCTGGCCGCAGGTGGTAAAGGTGGCATAGCGACGGCGTCGCGGGCCCGCGGCAGCGGGCGGAGCAACCCATGACCCGCTCTAACCAGGGAAGGCAGGCAGCAATGACCGATCGCACATACCGGGTTACCGAGATCGTCGGCACGTCGCCCGAGGGTGTCGAGCCAGCCATCAGGGGCGCCCTCCATCGGGCCGCGCAGACGCTACGGCATCTGGACTGGTTCGAGGTCACCCAGATCCGCGGCCAGATCGTGGACGGTGATGTCGCCCACTTCCAGGTCGGCCTCAAGGTCGGCTTCCGGCTTGAGGACGCGTGAGCCGGCCCGCCAAGCCACCGGAACCGACAGCCAGCCGGGCTAGCTGGCCTGGCTGACTGACGACATGTTGAACCCCTCGACGCGGACCGGCGGCATCGCCGTCCGGGTGAAGTAGTCGTTGAACTCGCGCGGCAGCGTGGACTCGGTGGCCCCGGCCTGGGTGATCCGGCTGAGCATGGCGACCGGGCTCTCGTTAAACCGGAAGTTGTTGACCGCCGCGGTTACCTCCCCATTCTCAACCAGGTAGACGCCATCCCTGGTCAGGCCGGTGAGCAGCAGGTTCTGCGGATCGACTTCGCGGATGTACCACAGGCAGGTGAGCAGCAAACCGCGGCCGGTGTCGGCGATTATGTGTGCCATCGTCCCGGCCGAGCCGTCCACCTCGAGCATCAGGTTGTCGATGGTGGGAGTGAAGGCGAGGCCCGACTCAGCCGCGGACTGGCGGGTCTGCCGCAGCGCCGCCAGCCGGCCACCGTCGATCCAGTCGGTCCGGCCGATCGGCAAGCCGTTGTCGAAGACGGAGAAGTCACGGCTCGATGCCCGCGCGATCACGAACGGGGCGCTCTGCAGGCCGGCGGCCGCCGGGTCGCCGCGCAGCGACAGCGGCAGCGGCGACAGCTGGTCGCCGACCCTGGTGCCGCCGCCGGGCTTGCTGAAGACGGTGCGGCCGTCGATGGCGTCCTTGGCCCCGGCCGTGTAATACATGTAGAACATCAGGTCGGCAAGCGCGGCCGGCGGCAGGATGGTCTCGTACCGCCCGGCGGGCAGGTCCACTGTCCTGGCCGCCCAGCTGAGCCGCTGCGCCAGGCCGGCTTCCATTCCGGCCACATCGACGTCGGTGAAGTCGCGTGTCCCGACCCCGATCCAGGCCGACCTGGCCAGGTCGGCCGATTTGGCGTTGAGCTCGACCCGCCCGGTGGGCTGGTCATGCCGCAGCCGCAGACCGGTCGAGGTGCCGACGAAACTCGAGGTCAGCGTGTGCTCGGCAAAGCCGTAGAGCAGGCGCTCGCCACCAGCCGCGGCGGCGAAGGCGTCTCCTAGCTCTCCGGCGAAGCCGCCGAACACGCCGATCTCCGTCCGCGTCGGTGGATCATCCCAGCCTGGCGCCGAGCCAGGAAGCGACGGAGCCGAGGTAGCGAGTGGTTGTGCGTCGTCGGCGGGTGAGGCGTCTGCGGCGGCGGCCTCGGCGGCTTTGACGAGGCCGGCGATCTGGTCGTCACGGACGCCGGCGCGGGAGATGACGCCGGCGCGGGCGTGGTCGCCGTGGCGGGTGATGGCGATGATGGTGAGTTGCCTGGTTCTGGAGATGCCGTTGGTGGTGAGGGTGTTGCCGGCCCAGCGCAGGTTGGCGGTGGAGGTGTGGTCGGCGATGACGATGCAGTCGTCGCACCGGGCGGCGGCCAGCGCCCGCTCGACGGTGGTTTGGGGGGAGTGGCCGGTCATGCTGCCTCTTCCCGGGTGTTGAGGATGTTGATGCCGCGCATGACGACCGCGGGACAGCCGTGGCTGACCGGCGCTACCTGGCCGGGCTGGCCCTTGCCGCAGTTGAACGCGCCACCGAGCACGTAGGTCTGCGGGCCGCCGAGTGCTTCCATTGCGTTCCAGAAGTCGGTGGTGGTGGCCTGGTAGGCGACATCGCGCAGTTGCCCGGCCAGCCGCCCGTTGCGGATCCGGAAGAACCGCTGCCCGGTGAACTGGAAGTTGTACCGCTGCATGTCGATCGACCAGCTCTTGTCCCCGACGACGTAGATCCCGTCGGTCACCCCGGCGATCAGCGCGGCCGTGGACGGCCCGCCAGGGTCCGGCTGCAGGGACACGTTGGCCATCCGCTGGATCGGCATGTGGCCGGGCGAGTCCGCGAACGCGCAGCCGTTGGACCGGCCCAGGCCCTTGAGCCGGGCCATCCGCCGGTCCAGCTGGAAGCCGGTCAGCACGCCCCCGCGGATCAGGTCCCAAGACTGTCCGGCCACGCCCTCATCGTCGCAGCCGACGGAGGCCAGCC